>NZ_JAJDML010000168.1:0-526 GCF_020594215.1 Blautia sp. DFI.1.216 | reverse complement strand
CTTTCCAGATGTGAAAAGGGCAGCCGTAACTATCAGAAACAGAAGAAAAAGGTTGCTTTATATCATGAAAAGATAAAGAACCAGAGGAAGGATTTCCAGCATAAGCTCAGCCACAGCCTTGCAGAAGACTATGACGCGGTATGTGTGGAGGATCTGAACCTGAAGGGGATAGCCGGAGGCCTGCATTTCGGAAAAGGGATACAGGATAACGGATACGGTCAGTTCCTTTCCATGCTTGGATATAAGCTGGAAGAACGTGGAAAATATCTGATAAAAGTAGACAGATATTTTGCATCCAGTAAGATATGCAGCGTATGCGGACATAAGAAGAAAGAGCTGGCATTATCAGAACGGATATACCTATGCGAATGTGGAAACCGGATGGACCGGGATGTGAATGCGGCGGTCAATATTCTGAAAGAAGGAAAAAGAATATATAAAAAATGTGCATAATAGCACAGAAAAGATCCGTAACCGGATAAAAAAAGAACCGCGGGACACGCGGGGATAGCCTGTTTTAGCTTTG
>NZ_JAJDML010000167.1:0-557 GCF_020594215.1 Blautia sp. DFI.1.216 | reverse complement strand
TGGATAATTCCTTACTGGATGTAAGGGATATTAACCATAAATATATTGTAGTAGAAAGAAAGTTATCAATGTATTTTGAATTATATGAAGGAGCATGGATACCCGCCGACAGTCCGGGAATTTGGAGAGTTGATCGGGGTGAAATCAACATCATCTGCTTTTTCCAGAATCAAGCAGTTGGAGCAAAATGGATATATTCGCAGAATCCCGGCATCACCAAGAGCAATCGAGATTTTATAGTGAGGTGTCGGCATGAATAAAGTATATGTAGATGTAGTGGCAGAGTTCCGGAAAGACGGACAACTGGTTCCCATATTTTTTACATGGGAAGATGGAAGAAAATATAACATCGACAGAATTTTGAAAATCGAGCGATGTGCCAGCAGAAAGGCAGGCGGTGTAGGAATGATGTACACCTGTATGATACAGGGGCAGGAAAGTCACTTGTTTTATGAAGTGGATAAATGGTTTATGGAGAGAAAAACAGCATAAGGAGAGATAAGTATAGACGATATTATTTGGATTATTAACCGGCAGGGATAGTCACTTTCCCTTTA
>NZ_JAJDML010000166.1:0-565 GCF_020594215.1 Blautia sp. DFI.1.216 | reverse complement strand
AAAAAACAGTTCAGAGGAGAAGAAAATGCAGACGGTATCCAGTTATGGTGTGGAAATACGAAAACAGAATATCCCAATCCGCCAGACACTGGAAATCTATCGTCAGGCGGTCAGCTATCTGACGGAAATCTATGAACAGGTGTGGGCAGAACTGAAAATGATCCCGGAAGCAAAAAAACGCTTTAATGCAGCAGAACATCTGATTCACACAACGAAAAAGAACCATGCCCGCTTTGATTTTGACATCCGTTTTCCGAAGATGCCTTCTTATCTCAGAAGAGCTGCCATCCAGCATGCACTGGGAAGTGTATCGTCCTATGAAAGCCGGATGGAACAGTGGGAGGCAGCGGGAGAACTCTCCGGGAAACCGAATTTTACCTGTGAAAACCATGCCATGCCGGTCTTTTACCGGGATGTGATGTACCGCGAAGGGACAGAGGGAAAAGATGAGGCATACCTGAAACTGTATGACGGGCATGACTGGAGATGGTTCCGTGTGTGTTTAAGCCATACGGATATGGAATACCTGCGCAGGAACTGGTATGGGAAAAAGGCATCTGCCCCG
>NZ_JAJDML010000165.1:0-581 GCF_020594215.1 Blautia sp. DFI.1.216 | reverse complement strand
TCATTCGCTTCCTCTATTGTCACACTCTCCTGTACCTGCATATCCGTATACTGAACACGAATAACTGCCTGCGGCCAGTTTATGCTGACCATTGCTGTTTTGTCTTTCTCATCTCCTGCTTTCCGGATAAGTTCCAGCAATTCCTTCAGTACTTCCTTTGTCAGATAGCCGCCTCTCCAGTGAAAAATAAGTACCCTGCCTTTCTTCGCCGCCTGCAAAGAACGTTTATACACATCCTCTTTCTTAGTAAAAGAAAGCTTCTTCTCCTTATAGTAAAAGTGCTCATGATCACCGCAGTGAGGCGCCGGCGCAATAAGAGGCTCATGATCCCTGAAAATCTGTGAATCATCCAGATTGAAATAATCATAGCGGATTTCAGAAGTTTCACGATCTTTTCCCAGGGTATTATCAAAGGTCGCATCCAGATGATAATATGTACCTCCTATTTTTACAATATTCCATGTGTGGCGATACTTAATTCCCTTCTCAGGATTATTTCCACAGATTGCAATCACACACCAGACTCCCAGTGCATCTAACAAAACCTTTACTGCTTTTGCAATTCCCTCACAAACACCAAC
>NZ_JAJDML010000164.1:0-592 GCF_020594215.1 Blautia sp. DFI.1.216 | reverse complement strand
AAGATTTTAATAACGATTCTCTTCGCAAAATCAAGTCCGACAAAGCTGATTCTGTCAAGATTGCCCGCTACGCTCTTGACAAATGGCAAAGTCTTGAACCGTATAGTATTACAGATGAATTACGCGCTCAGCTAAAGGTCATGAATCGTCAGTTCCATTTCTATGTGAAACAAAAAACGGCTATGAAAAATAATCTTATTGGCCTCATTGACCAGACCTATCCAAATGCAAATACTTATTTCAATAGTCCCACCCGCAGTGATGGTTCCCAGAAATGGGTTGATTTTGTCTCTACATACTGGCATGTAGATTGCATTCGTAAAATGTCTCTAAACGCTTTTGTTGAACATTATCAGAACTGGTGCAAGCGCAAAAAATATGCCTTCAATAAATCAAAAGCGGAAGAAATTTACACCAAAACAAAGGAACTTGTTCCAGTATTTCCTAAGAATGAAATAACCAAACATATCATCAGACAAGCTATCGATCAGCTCAACAGTACTTCCGTTACTGTCGAAACAATACGCACTCTCATGAACGAGACTGCCTCAAAGCTTCCTGAATACTCAATTGTCATGCAGTTTAAAGGGAT
>NZ_JAJDML010000163.1:0-611 GCF_020594215.1 Blautia sp. DFI.1.216 | reverse complement strand
CGAATCAGCTTCTCAACTCTGGCAGTCATAGCCTTTTGATGTTCGCAAATCTTCTTTTTATCAAAAAGATACTCTGGAATAAAAATCAGATTCGGAGAGTCTTTATAATACCGGTATTTATAACTGCTCACCCAAAATATCTCCGGATGATCCAGACGCATCTGAAAAAATACATTATAAAGTTCTTCTCCCTCTAATGCCGGAATCTGAAATTCATCCGCCAGGTTTTTCACACCGCTAAGAATGCTGTGATATGCAGCCTGCTGCGCCTTATTCATATGGTTGTAATAATATTGCTCCATTGTTATCTTATCTCCAAGTTCTTCGTCACTTATAATCCCTTCCGGTACATTTCACTGATCACTGCCTGCGCATGTTCAGATTCCTTTTTCTCTATTATCTGCGCCCGATCACTTAAAATCGCCAGCATCTCATCTACCAGATCTTCGATTTTAGGATTTGTATACCGATATAAATAACCCAGCATTCTGGTTGCAGTATAATCTGTATTCATATTTTTATATGCAATCTCAGCACAAAGCTCCTTCGGATAGCCCTTGCTGAGCAAAACCCTGTATAGTTCTTCTGTTCTTTCTGATGCCATGTTTTTT
>NZ_JAJDML010000162.1:0-626 GCF_020594215.1 Blautia sp. DFI.1.216 | reverse complement strand
TCACCTACTCTTCCTCAACGCCCAGTGACGGTTTAAATCTTTTATCCTTTGCCTGCGGTACCACGATCTCATAAAAATAAAATCCTAAATATCCAAGTGCCTGCTTCTTCATTTTATAAAAAGAAGTCCTGCCTATTCCTAACTCCTGCTGTACTTCCACATCTGTCTTATTATAATGACTGCAAAAACAGGAATGAAGGATTTCACTGAGCATCACACCATTCGGTGCATAGAACTTCACCAGTGTCATTCCACGATAGATCATATCAGACAAGCCATAAATGATCATCAGGTTATTCATTTCCCGGTGCATCTTTGGCACATTCAGCTGATTGTTATAAATGCTCAGATAACTCAATGCATATGCCATATCTTCATTGATTTTCTCCTGGCACTCCATATCCAGTTCTTCCAATACAACCTGGTTTTCTAAAATCAGTTTCTGGTAGCTTCTCATCAGTTCTTTAATATCAGTATAATGTCTTTCGATTGTAACTTCCAGATAATCCTGTGCATGACTTGCCATCTGGAAGGTAATTTCTTTCATTGATTTAATTGCATAATCTCTGTCTGTCATCAGTTTCAAAATCTCCTTATCATCATCACACTAACTGGCGGTCTTTCAG
>NZ_JAJDML010000161.1:0-638 GCF_020594215.1 Blautia sp. DFI.1.216 | reverse complement strand
CTGCGCCACAGCCTTGGCAGGCCATCGCGCAGCGATTTTGTTCAATCGGAATTTGAAAGGATGATGATATGATGGATAAATTAAAAAAGAACATGGTTTTCTACCTACTGTTGCTGATAGATTTTTATATCGTTCCTTGGTTTATAAAAAACACAGGAAGTGCAATGATTGTTATGTTAGTAATTATTCCTCTAATATGTTTAATAACCTCTGTTTTTTATGGGATTAGGAATGGTTTTAACTTCTGGTATATTTTGATTGTAGCAATAATGTTTGCGCCATCTATATTTATATTTTATAACTCAAGTGCATGGGTTTATGTAGTTGGATATGCTGTTATTGCATTATTGGGAAATTTAATAGCATTGCCATTAGGAAAAAGATAACTTCAAGTTTGTATGCGACAAACGTTTGAACACTTTTTGAACACCGCAACCGTGATGAAGTCTTCAAAGCCCCTTTCTATCAGTATTTGAGATTAAGTAAAACGGTTCGATTCCGGTCTGCGGCATGATTGTAAATAAGAGAAACGTTGATTTTGTAGCGTTTCTCTTATTTTTTTGCTTACAGGTTTTGAACACACTTGAATAACTGCGCGTCGCATTCTCGTTACTTCAGCCTGCAAATAAAAAGTCAAT
>NZ_JAJDML010000160.1:0-640 GCF_020594215.1 Blautia sp. DFI.1.216 | reverse complement strand
TGGTGTCCTCCGGCATAAAATCCCGCTGGTGTTCTTTGAGATACCGCTGCATGGCGGGGCTGAAAGCCAGCTTGAATCTGCCGCTTCGGTAAATCTCCATCGCTTCCGCCCACATCTGCCCGATATAGGCTCTGGAAGCAGCTTCGTCCTCCAAAATGTGAACCTCGGCTTGCTCCGGGTACACCATGACGGGGATAAAGCGGCGGTTGCCGGAACGGTCAAGGGGCAGGAAGTCAAGGGCATTGGAAGTGCCGCCAAACACGCACTGACGGGGGCGGTCTGCCGGGTGGGTTTCATAGGGTATCTTGTAAACCTCTTTCTGCCGGCTTAAAAATGACTTGATTTCCTCAATGCTCTTGGCGTTGGCGGTTGCCATCATTTCCGACATTTCGATAATCCAGTGACCTTGCAGCTTGCGGTACACATTGTCATCGTCCAGCTTCCGCAAATCATCGGAGAACCACTCGTCCCGGACTGCCAGCAGACGGAAGAAGGTGGACTTGCCAGCCCCCTGACCGCCGACCAGACAGAGCATGATTTCAAACTTACACCCCGGCTGAAAGGCTCGTGAGATTGCACCCAGCAGGAACAGCTTCAACGCTTCATAGGTGTAATCGTCTGCGTCAGCCCCCAGAAAGTG
>NZ_JAJDML010000016.1:0-78872 GCF_020594215.1 Blautia sp. DFI.1.216 | reverse complement strand
ATGGATAATTCCTTACTGGATGTAAGGGATATTAACCATAAATATATTGTAGTAGATGGAGAAAGAACGAAAAATTCAGGAAATAAGAAAAAAATAATTCGGATTCTTCTTCCGGTAGCTGCTATATTAGGAGTTAGTACTGGTGTACTTGCAACAAATATCGGACGACTGTATAAAGAACTTGAACAACAGGGTGTCGCTGAACAGGAGGCAGCTCAAATGGTTGTCACAGAACCTGAGTCAACTGCAGAAAATGTGGAAAATATTACTTCTTATCCAATAACTCCCGAGGTGGTCGATTGGAATCAGTCCATGCTGACTGTTAAAGAAGCGTATTTTGATGGCGGCGGTTTAAGTTTTGTGGGAGAACCTTCCAATGAGGCAAAGAATTATATGATCACTTGCTGTGATCATGCAACGGTGAATGGAAAAGATGCACTGGCTTCTTTAAATAAAATAGAAGGAGAAGATCTTTATTATGGGCATATTACTTTGTATGATGACGCTTTGATTGAGAAAATATTAAATGAAGATTCTGAAGTAGAACTTTCCATGACTATTCAGGCATATCCTGTTTATGACGGTAAAATTTATTATACCTGGAAAGACACTGAAGCTTACGAAAAGATTTTTAAAACTGGTTCTTTTACAGATTCAGAAGGAAGGGTTTCTTATGCACTTCCTGCGGAGGACGTTTACAGAGGATATACGCCTCAGACTCTTACGTTAACCCTTCCATTAAAGGATGAAGTAAGGGACATCATTGAAAAATATAGAAAAGAAGGGAAATTGCAGGCTGCTGACACCGGAGTAGAACCATCTTCGGGTGAGAGTACGCAGAACACAACAGATTTGGAAAGTTCGTCAAATACTACGAGTGTAAATGAAAAATATGATCCGGAGAAAACAATGTTGCAGGTAAAGGAAAACCATGTAACAGCTTCTCTGCCAGGGAAATCAGGAACCCTTACAATAGAAGCTGATATTACCGGAAATACCGATGACGTTTCAAAGGGAGTTCTGAAAAAATGCAGTATATCAGAGAAAGATATCTGCTCCTGGTTTGGTGGGAAAGATGGATGGGAAAAATCTGTAACAGATGAAACGGTCTGGGAAAATAAAGAAAAAGGACTGCAGTTATTTATTTCGGATGGGATGATAGAGTGTGATGGATTAAGTGAAAAAGATCTGGGATTTTTAGGCGAGAATACGGAAGATGAGAAATTAAATATTATAAATCAACTGTTTTCCAAAGCTGATTTATCTGGAACTTCTGTAAGAAAACCAATTAGCGACATGACGGAAGGATATGATTATTACGACACAGAAGTTATGTTGAATGGAATACCGGCAGGTGGACTTTCTCAGTATCGTTATCAGGGAAGCACAGGATTTGGTCTCAAGCCTGAAGACTGCTATTTCAAAATACCAATCCCGCTTCAGGTGAAAGAGAAAGAAACAGTTACTATGCTTCCCATGGAAGAAATTATGAAATCGGTGGAACAATATGTAAAAGAAGGAAAAATCGGATTTTTTACGGAAGAGGACACGACGGAGAAAACAGAACCAATCACGATTCCAGTTACGAAAATCCGCCTGAAATATTATATTGATGAAACTGCAGATGGAATTGTTTACAGACCTGTATGGAGTTTTTGCTGTCCCTACCAATGGAAGGATTCACCAGAAGAACAGGAATTGTTTTATATAGACGGAGAAACCGGGGCTTTGATCCGGGACGCATTCGGATGGTAGACATGAAAAACAAATTTTATGGGGAACATGACCATGGATGATGCTATAGCTTCTAAGGCAAAGCTTTCGTCATAGGCCTTGCATCTGCTTGAAGATAGTTAAGAATAGTTAAGGTACAGTTAAATGAACAGGTAAGAATTAAATGTTATTGTATAAGTACATTCTAAGAGATAACTCTTAGAAAATAATACATGAGGAGAAAAGTAAAGGAGCATTTATGAAAATAAAATGTACGTTCCATATTGCAATAGCATTCATTCTTATTCAGCTTACGGATGAATTTAGTATAGCATTTGCATATGGGATATGTGAGAAGAATCCATATGTGAGAATTCTATATGTGACATTTGCGATTTTGAGCCTGCTGACCATGATATATTTATATACGAAGTATATTATAAGAATTCAAATGCAGGATTTGTTTTTAGGAATGCCGCTTCCGAAAAAAAAGTGGTGTATAACAGCGGTATTAATGCCGGTATTAATATGCCTTTTTTATATATTTTTTACAAAGGGAACATTTGAAAAAGGAAACCTTACATATAAAGAAATCATAGATGTAGTTACAATTTCTATTTTATCATCAGGTATTAAAGCGGCAGTAACAGAAGAAATTGTCTTTCGTGGTATGATTTTAAGATTGCTTCAGAATACTTTTGGAAAGAAATGTGCAGTGTTTGTTTCAAGTTTTTTATTCGCTGTTTATCATTTTGATGGGATTGATACTTCTGATATAAAAAAAGTAATTATGATGATTATTTCTGTTGAAATTGCAGGAATTGCATTGGCACTTGTTACAGAGCAGACAGGTTCTATATGGTCTTCGGTTATGATTCATTGTCTGTATAATATTCTATCAGGAGAAAGCCAGATTTTTCATATTGATGTGGCACAGAACTTTCCTGCAATATGGATGTATACTGTAAACAGTAAAAATATGTTGCTTACAGGAATTAATGGTTCGGTAGGGTTTACAGCTTCAATTCCAACAATGGCAGGATTTACCGGGATCATATTAATGGTGATTTATGATGAAAAAAAGAAAAAAACATATGGGAAAAAGTTGTAGTAAAATTATTCTTCTGATTTTAATTCTGGCAGCATGGATAGTTGTGACAGTAAGAGCGAAAAAAACTGAAGAGGGTATTATATTGACAGACGCTTACAAAAAACAGATAATGGAAAGTGCAGAGTGGAAGAAGATATTTTTACATACAGAAAATTATCCGGATATTCTTTTAGAGGATTTAAAAAGGAATCCGGAAATGCTGGAATTTGTCGAAGGATACAATGATGTACACAAGAAGTCTTCTGAAGGACTTACATTTGAGGAACAGAAGAAAAAAGTTCCTTTATTTATTCAATGGGATAAAAGATGGGGATATGAACCTTATGGAACAAGTGATATAGGAATTTCCGGATGTGGTCCGACGTGCATGGCAATGGTAATATACAGTTTAACCAGAAATACAGAGGCAATACCACCTGTGCTTGCGCAAAAATCCATGAACGAGGGATATTATGTGGATGGTATTGGAACATCCTGGAAATTCATGAGAGAAGCTGCTTTGGATTACGGTGTAATTGCTTCGCAATTTGATATGCTGGGAGAACAGGAAATGGCCGACAGACTTAAAGATGGAAATCTGATAATCTGTGCTATGGGTCCCGGAGATTTTACAAATTCAGGGCATTTTATTGTTATTTATGATTATTCCAGAAAGAAATTTTCTGTAAACGATCCATTCAGCTATACAAACAGTTCAAAAAAATGGGAATATACGACCCTGATTTCTCAATGTCAGCAAATATGGGTATATGCAGCTTAAGCAATTCCATAAAATATTGCAAACAACCCAGTCCATCATAGCGTGAAGTCCTGCGTCAGATATCTTTGCCGTGCGTCAGCACGCCTGCAGGTATCTTCCTTGTCCTTCGCACTCTGCTGAACTGTCTTGATTGCATTATTTTATGGAATCGCTATAGAAGACGAAAGGATGAAAATGGATAATCATATTTTGGTTGTAGAAGATGATGCAGCAATTAGAGAAGGAGTGAGGATACTTCTTGAAGGTGAGGGATATATTGTTCAGGAAGCAGAGGATGGATATCAGTGTTTGAAAAAAGTATCAGATGATATTGACCTTGTTATTCTTGATATTATGATGCCGGGAATATCCGGGATAAAAACTTGTGAAGAAATTCGAAAAATCTCACATGTTCCAGTGTTGTTTCTGACAGCCAAAAGTCAGGAATCTGATAAATTACTCGGACTTATGGCAGGAGGTGATGACTATCTCGTGAAACCATTTTCGTATGCGGAACTTCTTGCCCGGGTTAAAGCGTTACTACGAAGATATCATGTATATAGTCAGACATTACAAGGTGAGAAGACAAAAGAACATTGGATTGAATATGGAAAAGTAAAAGTGAATACTCAATGTAATGAGGTATTCCGCAATGAAAAGGAAATCAGTCTCAGAGAAATGGAATACAGAATCTTATTGCTTATGATGGAAAACCCGAAAAAGGTATTCTCGGTAAAAAATCTTTATGAGAGTTTGTGGGAGGAGCCGTTCTTATATTCATCTGGAAATACTGTTATGGTGCATATCCGAAGATTACGAATGAAAATCGAAGATGATCCACAAAAGCCAAAGATGATTCAAACCGTATGGGGAAAGGGATATCGCCTTGGATAAAATTTGCGGAAATAGTTTGACAGGCAAGATAATTTGCTATCTTATGCAGGGGTTATTAGCAGGTTTATTAGTGTTAAGCGTGACATATTTCGGGGGAAAGGGGTTACTGCAACGCTTTTTCTTTCGTACAGGATATGTTTATGCTGAAGAGACAGAACGTGCAGAAGAACTTCAGGAATATGTCACACAAAATAAGTTGAGTGCATCTGATTATAAAATGTTGAAAAAATGGGGTACAGAACGAAATATTGATGACTTCACGATTTCAAGGGGAAAATGGCTGTTGTTTGATATTTCCTACAACGGTAAAATTATGTATGGCAGCAGAGAAATACCAAATCTGACATGGAGAATGTACCATAGAATTTCATTTAAGGATGGAACGGCAGATGTATATATATATGAAGGAACAGCGGATAAATATTTTAACATATTGATGGTCTTTTCTGTTGTACTTGGAGTCGCGGTGTGTATTGGAATTGTTGTATCTGGAATGTATGAGAATGTAAAATATATACAATGCCTTATGAAAGAGGTAAATATAATCAGCAGAGGAAATTTGCAGGGGAATGTAACTGTTCAGGGAACAGATGAGATTGCACAGTTAGCCAGTGGACTGGAACATATGAGACAAACATTGGTGAAAAAAGAGCAGATAGAGTATGACCTGAAGAGTGCACAGGAGAAGCTGGTGTTAGGAATGTCACATGATCTGCGTACTCCTCTGACTGGTTTGATGGCATATCTTGAGATTCTAAAAAAGCAGCAAAAAGAAGGTGCGGTTACTCAGGAATATATAAATAAAGCCTTTGATCGTGTACTTCAGATCAGAGATTTGTCGGAGCAGATGTTTGAATATTTTTTTGTAAATTCACGACACCATATAGAACTGGAACCTGCAGAAGATATTATGTGTGCTTTTGGAGATTATCTTTCTGAACTGTGTGCTTTACTGGAATATGAAGGATTTAAAGTAAATACAGATCGGTTGGAGTGGAGACAGATATCTGTATGTATAAATACAGATTTTATTGGCAGAATTATGAATAATATTATTTCTAATATTGAAAAATATGGAAAACATGAAAATGAGGTATGTATACAGCTTTGCTATGGGAATGAAGAAGTAGGAATCAGTATTCAAAATAGTATTACCAGGTTTGATTCTGAGCATCAAAAAACAGGGATTGGGTTGCAGAATATTTCTATTATGATGGAGCAGATGGATGGGCGAATGGAAGTTAACGCAGACGATTTAACTTATTGTATAGTTTTGTATTTTCCAGAGAAAAAAGAGTATCATAAAATTTCAAAAGTATAGAGAAATCTGTTGGCATAGATGCCTGTTCAGGCAGACAATCATAAACAAGGTATCCGCAGAGTAGAAAATTATTTACACGCCATAGGCATTGGAAAAAACCTATGGCGCTTTTTATGTCCATTTCTGAAGGAGTACCGGAAATAAAACTGGCACAAGTAAAAATGAAGATGGAGTTTCAGAGTGAAAGTGATGGAGCACCACTCTGAGTGAAATTTACATAACATGACCCACTTGAAAAATCACCTGTTCTTTGTAAAAAATATAAAATTTTGTGCATGTTTTGTATTATATCTTTTATGTAAAAGATGTGTATAGCTTAGAAAACCGAAAACTGCTTTTTACCTCTCTTGGAAAAGGTTATGTTGATGCCATAGCAGCTCATGAAACCTCCGTACAACAGTATATAAAAGATTACGGGGCAAAGATAAGAATCCTGGACGAAGCTATCCTGACTACAGGAATCGGGGTAGCTTTTCCTGAAAACACGGATAGTGAACTTCCGGAAAAACTCACAGAAATCTTTAAAGAAATGAGAAAAGATGGAAGTGAAGAGAAAATTCTAAAAAAATATCTTCCCGAAACCAGTGGATATCTGGAGGTGGATAAAATTGAAAATAACTAAACTGTCCAGACGGCAGACTCAAATCATCGTTATCACGGCGGGACTGCTTCTGTTTCTGATAACTATAGTTTATTCTGTAAAAACCGATATAAAAGCAGTTGCCAGGCAAATGGACGAGACTCTGAAATATGTGAAAGAACAATGTTATATTTATAACAGATATAATGAAGCATCCCAAACAAAAGGTTTAATGCGTGCAATTGAAAATGCCCAGCAGGTTAATCGTAATCTGACGCATACAAAGGATGAAGTTACAAAGGATAAGCTGAAAACATATGCTGCAAGTATCGTTCTTGAGGATGGGTCACAGGTGGATCTGGCTGCATATGGACGCTCTGACGAAAAAGGCATAATTATCACTTTTTATCATACATCGGCTGAGTATGCCAGAAACTATAATCTTACGATCCAGAGCCTTCTTAGTGGCTATGATACATATTCCAGCGGAATGATCGTTGTAACAGATGGAAAAAATGTGGTTGCTTCAAATGACGAAAATCTGATCGGATAGAGCTCTGGAGGTATTAATATTATCCAACAGGAAAAACAGAAACCAGTTAACAAACTGGTCCGTGTTTCAGACAGAAAATGCAGATATATTGGCAGAATGACTAAGGGGCGTGATTACTATATTTATATGTTTATAGATGAGCAAATGGCGTTTGCTTCTGTTTTTAAAAACCTGTTGGTTGTGTTACTGTTGTATATTTTTGTGGCTGCTTCCGTATTTGCCTTCCGCAGGAGATCAAATGCGCAATTGTTGAAGATTCAGATGATGCAGGAAGAAGCCTGTAAGCAGAAACTTTTGCAAGAAGCTCAAAGAGCTGACATGGCAAATAATGCAAAAACAGAATTTCTGCAGCGAATGAGTCATGATATCCGAACTCCTATTAACGGAATCCGTGGCATGATCGAGGTGGCTGATTATTATAAAGATGATTTAAAAAAGCAAGATGAGTGCCGCAGGAAAATATGGGATGCTTCAGGATACCTCTTGGAGCTTATTAATGAAGTGCTTGATATGAGCAAATTAGAGTCAGAGGAAATTGTGCTGGAAAATAAGGATTTTGATATTAACAGGCTACTGCACGAAATAAGAGAAGTGATAGAAAAACAGGTATATGAACGCGGAATCAGCTTATCTGAAAAAGAATACAATCTGAAATACAGATATTTGAATGGGAGTCCGGTCCATTTAAAAAGAATCCTTATGAATATCATAAGTAATGCTGTCAAGTATAATAAAGAAAAAGGAGAGATACTGCTCAGCTATTATGAAACACAGGTAGATAACAGGCATATACTGTTTGAGTTTCAATGCAAGGATACAGGAGTTGGAATGAGTAAAGAATTTCAGAACCATATTTTTGAACCATTTACTCAGGAAACAGGCGGTGCAAGATCTGTTTATGGAGGAACAGGTCTTGGTATGCCAATTACAAAAAAACTAATAGAGAAAATGGGCGGTACGATTAAATTTGAATAACTGTGTGTCGCATTCTCGTTACTTCATAAATATATTGTAGTAGTGATGAGTTAGATGCACTATTTTTTTGAAAAAAGGCAGAACAAATGTTTGCAAAATGTTCTTGCATATGGTATAATAAAAACATGGAGAAAAATATGTTTAATATCAATAATAATGAACTTTCATATGGTAGAGGATATGTGTATTCCCTGCAGTATCATCTGGTATGGTGTACAAAATACCGGAAAAAGGTTTTAAAAGATGGTATTGATACAGAATGCAAAGAAATGCTCTGTGACCTTGCAGAAGAATATAAATTTCAGATCCTGGCAATGGAGGTTATGCCGGATCATATCCATCTGCTTGTAGACTGCAGACCACAGTTTTATATCTCTGATATGATCAAGATCATGAAGGGGAACATTGCCCGGCAGATGTTTCTTGCGCATCCAGAACTGAAGAAGGAGCTTTGGGGAGGGCATCTGTGGAATCCATCTTATTGTGCCGTAACAGTGAGTGACAGGAGCAGAGAACAGGTATGTTCTTATATCGAAGGGCAAAAAGAAAGACAGTAACCTGAAAGAACCCGTATTTATATTTGTAAGAAGGAAAAAAGATGAGGATAGTATCCAGTTATGGCGTAGAATTGCGAAAACAGAATATACCGATCTGCCAGACACTGGATATTTATCGTTCTGCGGTCAGTTGTCTGATTGGGATCTATGCTCAGACATGGGATGAACTGGCAGTAATCACGGAACCTAAAAAACGTTTCAACACGGCAGAACATCTGGTGCATACCACCAAAAAGAACCAGGCAAGGTTTGATTTTGACCTGCGATTTCCAAAGATGCCTTCTTATCTGCGAAGGGCAGCTATCCAGCATGCACTGGGAAGTGTATCCTCATATAAGACAAGGCTGGGACTGTGGAAAAAAACGGATCAGAAAGGCGGCAGGCCGAAGCTGGTGTGTGATAATCATGCCATACCGGTATTCTACCGTGATGTGATGTACCGTGAGGATACAGAAGAAAAAGATAGAGTGTGCCTGAAACTTTATGACGGCCATGACTGGAAATGGTTCCGGGTCAGCCTCAGCCATACAGATATGGAATATCTCAGAAAGAACTGGGCAGGAAAAAAAGCTGCAGCTCCCGTGCTGGAAAAAAGGCATCGTAAATACTTCCTGCGTTTTTCTTATACGGAAGAAGTGCCGCTTACAAAGACACCTGCAAAAGAACGGATTATCTGCAGTGTGGACTTAGGACTCAATACGGATGCAGTCTGTACCATTATGCGGTCAGATGGAACTGTCCTGGGAAGAAGGTTTATTGATTTTCCCAGTGAAAAAGACCGGATGTACAGTGTACTGGGACGGATAAGCAGATTCCAGCGCGAGCATGGCTCTGCACAGGTGAAAAGCAGGTGGGCTTATGCGAAGCGCCTTAACACAGAACTCGGAAGAAAGATTGCAGGAGCAGTCACAGGATATGCAGAAGAAAACCATGCGGATGTGATCGTGTTTGAGTATCTGGAAACAAAAGGAAAGATATCCGGAAGAAAGAAACAGAAGCTGCACCTATGGCGAAAAAGGGATATCCAGAAAAGATGTGAACACCAGGCACATAGGAGAGGGATACGGATATCCAGGATCTGTGCATGGAATACCAGCAGGCTTGCCTATGATGGGTCAGGAACAGTTGTCCGTGATCCGGGCAATCACAGCCTCTGTACATTCCAGAATGGAAAAAGATATAACTGTGATCTTTCTGCGTCCTATAATATTGGAGCAAGATATTTTATACGGGAACTTTTAAAACCCCTTCCGGTAACGGAAAGGTCCTTGCTGGAGGCAAAAGTCCCTTCAGTAAAGCGTAGGATCTCATGTGTATATGCGGACTTAAGAGAACTATTTTTAGAAATGGAACTCTTAAGAGCAGCATAAACACAGGCAGATATACAGCGGACTACCTGTGGTGTGGGAACCTGCCATATCTGGCATGGAAAAAAGCGCATGACTGCGCATATCCTAAGTTACAGGCGTATCCGCCGATATTTAGCCTTGTCGCTTAAAGCGACTGAGGGGCATATGACTTTAGTCATGTGAGATCCACCATGGAAATTGCGGAATTCCTTCTGACAAATGCAGGAGCAGTAATTATAAGGGCTTCAAACGGCAAGAAGGCTGTTGAAGCATTTGCAAAATCAGGTGTTGGTGAGGTCAATGTAATTCTGATGGATATTATGATGCCAGTTATGGATGGCATGGAAGCTACCAGAGAAATACGTACAATGAACAGAAGTGATGCATCTGCTGTTGTGATTATAGCTATGACCGCCAATGCTTTTACAGAAGATAAGACTAAAGCACTGAAGCCTGGAATGGACGATTATCTTACCAAACCACTGGAGTCAGAAAAACTGATTCGTGCCTTAAGTAGATATAAACACAATTAACAGTAACGTTCTTATTAGCTCGATTCAGCCATAGAAACATGGCGTAGTACGAAATATTATGCGTAAATTTATAAAATGGAACAGTAATTCAGACAAAGAGGGGGCATATCAATTGGACAATGATATGCCCCTCTTCCGATGTTTGTTAACTGATGCATTTTGTTTATATATTCCCTTATTTTGTACATGGATTCTTTTATATGCAAGGTTTATAGTGAATGAAAACTATATGAGTTTCCTTTTTTGCTGTTACAAATCAGTTACAACTGCAATATAGAATTTAATGTATAATTAACCTGTGAAAAGATATTTATAAAAACATGTGAGGTGACAAACTATGAAGGCAAGAATTCTTGTGATAGAAGACGAAATGTCAATCAATGACCTGCTGTGTATGAATCTGGAGATTGCAGGGTATGAAACAGTAGGATATCTGGATGGAAATGAGGCATATGAAGCAATTATTCAAGATCATGCGTTTCAGTGTGCACTTGTAGATATCATGCTTCCCGGAAGAGACGGCTATAGCCTGTTACCGAAACTGAAGCAGTATGAAATCCCCGTAATATTTCTTACCGCAAAGGGAGATATCGCGAGCAAGATAAAGGGATTAAAAGACGGTGCGGAAGATTATATTGTAAAACCATTTGAAATGCTGGAAGTGATGGTCCGTCTTGAAAAAGTACTGGAACGTAATGGCACTGTACAAGAACAGATTCAAATTGGCGATGTCATCATTGATACTGCTAGTCGTACTGTTACAAAATTGGGCATGGAAATCTATTTAAAGCCAATGGAATATAACTGCCTCATGGTGTTCGCCAAAAACCCGAATAAAGCACTGACCAGAAATCAGATTCTGCAGGAACTGTGGAATGAAGAGTTCTGCGGAGAAACAAGAACTGTGGATGCACATGTGGGTCGTATCAGGAAAAAACTTGGCTGGCAGGATAAGATTAAAACAATTCCCAGAATCGGTTACAGACTTGAGGTGGATTTATGAAACTCTTAATAAAGATCTTTTTTCAGACTACATGTATCATTCTGTTGGTATCGTCAGGGATCTTTCTCTATACCACTTATTGTTGGAAAAATCAGAGTATACAGAATATCAACAGTTATGAAAGCAGTATATTCAGAATAAATATCTTACAGTTTGAAAATAAAACAAGCCTTTCTGAAAATCAGAAACAGAATGCCGACAACGAAATGCGCCCCCAAATAGTTACTTATGCTTTTCGGCAGGTTTTTCATGACAGCGCGGTTTTGTATCTTGATGGAAAAATGACCTATAATGGAACTGTTTATGAATTCGATGTAAAAAAGTTAAGAGAATTATGTGCAAGTAAGGCAAACATGGTGGATCATGGCAGCAACAGTGACGGTCATGGCCCTATGATCAGTCAGATAAATGGAAGGACACTTTTGTTATTTTACTATGGCAATGTAAATATGGGATATCAGATTGTTACTTATAAAGATATAACAGATGTAATAGAAAAAAGTCATCTGCTGTTTTTTCAGACGGGTGGATTTACTTTATCTTTGATCGTGGTGATGGGAATTATCCTTTATTTGAGCCTTCGAAAAATCACAGCACCGCTTACAAGTCTAAGAGAAGCTACGCTTCTTGTTTCTGAAGGTATTTATGATTTTAAAGTACCGTCAGAGGGAAATACAGAACTTGCGCAGGTAGGTGCAACCTTTAATTTTATGACAGGTAAAATAAAAGAACAAATTGAAAGTCTTTCTAACATAAACCGGACACAAAAACAGCTTATTGGAAGTCTGGCTCATGAGCTGAAGACCCCAATGACTGCAATCATAGGTTATGCAGATACATTGCTTACTGTGCGCCTAACCCCGGAAAGGCAGGAGAAGGCTCTTATTTATATTGAAAATGAATGTCGCAGGCTGTCAAGACTTTCTATGAAAATGCTGGAATTAACCGGACTCTATGAAGCTTCGGAAGACTCATTCAATCCAGTGGAAATACAGGTGGATAATTTCCTGAAAGAAGTAAAAGAACTTATTGATTGCAGGCTTCAAGAAAAAAACATCTCTCTTGATGTATTTTGTGAACCAAAAGAATTGGTAAAGAAGTTTGATCAGGACTTAATGATAAGTGTAGTGACAAATCTAATTGATAATGCAGTCAAAGCTTCCAGGAAAGAATCTAAAATTGTGCTTGAGGCAACCCCAGACCATCTGATGGTTCAGGATTTTGGAAAGGGAATACCGAAAGAGGATCTGGAAATGGTGACGGAACCATTTTATATGGTAGACAAATCTCGTTCCAGGGCAAAAGGAAGTGTAGGGCTCGGTCTTTCTTTATGTCATAAAATTATAGAACTGCACGATTTCCAACTGAAGATTGAAAGCAATCAGGGAAAAGGAACTACCGTCTCTGTTTTCTGGTGATTACACTAACGTTTACATATCAGTTACAAATCGCGAAAGATTTGGTGTAATGCTCGATGGTATACTTATAACAACCTTAGAAAGGAGATATTACCAGAAATGAGAAAAAACATAAAAAAGTTTGCAGGAATAGTGCTTTGTATTGGAATGTTTACAGGATGCGCGCAGACCCCGGATTCTTCTTTGGTAAAGCCGAAGGGGAGCAAAGCTGTAGATGCTTATACGGAAGCGGATGATGTTAGCGGTTCTAAAGGAGAAGCATCTGAAAGCAAGAACGATGACGGTTCAGAGTCAAAGACAACCATCAGGAATCTCATCGATGCTCCTCAAAATTATAAAAGCCATGTGGAAGATGACAGTGCCAAACTCGTGGTAAATACAGATGCAAGTGTAGAAATTCCGGAAGTGGAAAAGATATCTGCTATTTCTGTCACCGCGGCAGAAGTTACCCAGGAGCTTCTAGACCGTATTACAAACGCATTCTTCTCAGAGGCAAAACTTTATACCATGGATAGTTATTATGTGAAGACAAAGGATGAAATTAAAAAAACTCTGGATGAACTAAAAGAAGACGTTGCAAACGGAAACCTGGATCCGTATAACTATGGAACAGATGATGATGGGAATTATGTCTATGATATCTATGAAGATATTGAGACATGGGAACAGGAATACGAAACTGCTCCGGAAAAGAAAACCCTGACAGAGGCAAAACCTGTTGCCGGAAATTTTTTCGATTGTATTGCACAAATGCCAGACGATTCACAATTCTATTATAAAATATCTTCCGATGGCTCCGATACCTTGTCAGTCAAGATCAAGAAAGCAGCAAACAAGGGCGGGGAAAAAATACCGGAGGATGCAATGTGGTGTGATTACGGATATTCTGAAGAGGAAGAAAAACCCACAGAAGAATCTATCGGGCTGTCCCTGGATGAAGCAAAAAAACTTGTAAAGGAAAAAGTTGAAAAAATGGGCATCACAGATTTACAGTTTTCTAACTGGAATTACGCGGTGTGCAAAAGTTTTGAAGGCGATAATAGTTCAGGTAATTTTGGAAATGGATATAGAATTGATTATGCACGTACCATAAATGGTGTGCCGGTAACTCAGACAGTTGCAGACGGTGGGGCATTGGAAGATATGGACAGCACAATGGAAACATGGTCTTATGAAAGTCTCTGTTTCTATGTCGATAAAGATGGCATAGAAAGCATGACTTATTCAAATCCCTACACAATTGGTAAAATAAAGACAGAGAATTTAAATCTTCTTTCATTCAGCGAGGTTATGAAAATTTATGAAAAAATGATGGTGGTAACAAACGCTGATAATATGCAATATGAAAATTCCAGGGTCTATAATATTGATCGGATCGTTCTTGGTTATGCCAGAATATATGAGCCGTCTACTGACGCACACACAGGTGTTTTGATCCCCGTCTGGGATTTTTTCGGCAGCATGACTTCAGAAAGTGAATATAACGGAGAAACAGAATCAAATACCAGTAAAGATCCGAATGAAAGTTTCCTTACCATTAATGCCGTGGATGGCAGTATCATAGACCGGGATCTGGGTTACTGACATGAGACAGGTATTTGGAATTGTAAGGTACAATTTCTTCGGATTTTTACGCAATCCCAAAGTTATTTTTATATTTCTGTTAGAATTTGTACTTAGTTTCCTGCTTACAGGCAGAATCATGGTTGTAATGGAGACCTACGATACACCGGTACAGGCCATTGAACCATTTATCTGGACATTTGGGGATGGGATAGCAGTACTGTCCAGTTCGCTGCTCTTGCTTCTTATGTTTTCTGACCTGCCGAAGATGACACCTATTACTCCATACCAGCTGACCCGGACAACCAAGAGGAAATGGCTTTTAGGTCAATTCATTTATGTTATTCTTGTAACTGTTTTATATACGGTTTTGATGCTGCTGTTTACGGCCGTGCTGTGTATGAAAAAGAGTTATCCAGGTAACCTGTGGAGCGAAACTGCGGCCATGCTTGGTTATTCAGAATTAGGAAAAAACCTGCAGGTCCCTTCTACAGTAAGGGTCATGGAAAGTATCTCACCCTATGGCTGTATGCTGCAGGTTTTCTTCCTTCTGTTTTGTTATTCGCTGACCTTAAGCTTTGTAATCCTTGTAGGGAATCTCTATAAAGGGAAGACTAAGGGGATGATTTTTGGCCTTCTTTACAGTGTCTTTGTTTTTTTATTGGACCCGAAAGTACTGGCTGCAATTTTACATAAAGAAAAATACGAAATGTATCAGGTAAATGTATTAATCTGCTGGATCAGTCCTCTGAACCAGGCAGTATACGGAAAACATAACTTGGGTTATGACCCATTGCTCCCGAAAATCTCGCATTCCTATATGTTTTTTCTGGGTATTTTAGTTCTTCTTGCAGTTTTTGCAATTAACCGGATGAAAAAATATACCTTTGAATTTCTTGGAGAAAAGACATGATCGGAAGGGGGAAAACCTATGTTGGGTGAAACAAAACGTATGTTTTTTAATAAAAATTTTCTGGCAGCATGGCTGATAGCCTGCATTTCCATAGCCATTGGACAGACTTATCCCAGCTTAAAAAAAGCACTGACATGTGGTACTTTTATCAGTATACTGGAAGGTTCCTTAAAAAGTCAGGCAGTATCTTTTGCCATTCCGGTAGCAGCCGTATTGCCATGGAGTGATTCCATTCTACAAGAATATAAAAGTGGATTTTTAAAGGAGATACTTCCCAGAACGACTCGCAGACAGTATATCGAAGGTAAAGTCTTTTCCATTATGGTATCTGGTTTTATGGTCTGGACGTTATCTATACTAACGGTACTTTTTATCAATTTTATTGTGTTCTATCCGCTGGAGATAAAGGGTGCTATTCAGAAAGATGCACTTCTGGACTTACTCATGAAGGCATTTCGGACAGGACTTATCGGAAGTATCATAAGTACTTTCGGTGGAAGCTGCGGGATTTTATGGGATTCTGCTTACATGACATATGGAATCCCTTTTGTAAGCTTTTATTTCGGAATTATCCTTCATGACCGCTATTTTAAGAATCAGATATGGTTTTATCCAGTAGAATGGATACTGGCTGATGAAAATTGGGGACCGGACAAAATAGGAGTTTGGCTATTTCTACTGTTGTTTTTATTAGTAATGCTGGGAATTCTGGGAGGTGTTTTATATGGAAGATTGGAAGAAATCTGAAGGGACATTTAATCTGGCCTGTGATCTGGAAAGAGCAAGTGGAATGATGCAGAACACCTGCGTAAAAATAGAACACGTGACCAAACGTTTCGGTGAAGACATGGTGTTACAGGAAGTAAATCTTTCCCTGAAAACAGGGAACGTCTATGGGATTGTTGGAAATAACGGTTCCGGAAAGACCGTCCTTATGAAATGCATCTGTGGGTTTCTCCCTGTAACTACGGGCACTATTTTTGTATTTGGAAAAAAAATAGGCCATGATGTGGATTTTCCTGAAAGTCTTGGAGTTATCATCGAGACTCCCGGTTTTCTTACACAATATACGGGCTTTAAAAATCTGGAGATCCTGGCAGACATGAATGGCCGGATTTCGAAGGCCGATATCCGCATAGTCTTAAAAAGGGTAGGATTGAATCCGGACATGAAGAAACCAGTCGGAAAATATTCCCTTGGAATGCGTCAACGCCTTGGTATTGCACAGGCCATTATGGAAGATCCTCTGTTTTTGATTCTGGATGAGCCGTTTAATGGACTGGATAAACATGGCGTGGAAGAAATAAGAGAACTGCTGCTGGATTTAAAAGCAGCAGGAAAAACCATTTTGCTGGCAAGCCATAATGAAGAGGACATCAGAATCTTATGTGACCACGTATATGAAATGGATGGAGGAATCTTAAGAGAAAGGACTGCCTGATAATGAGAAATTTATTTGTAAAAACGGCATTAGTATTGTGTACGACAATAATATTTCTTCCAGCTACCGTTTTTGCCACAGAGCCTCAAAACACGGAGATTACATCTGCTGAAGAAGGATTTACGGACTCAGATCCGTCCGTATCTTATGAGAATGACAACTCGTTAACCCTTGATGAAAAAGAGGATGATTCTACGAGTACCGAACCTCCGGCAGAGGATGAAAAGACTCCTGATAAAGCTGATACCGATAAAGAAAATCCGGATCCGGATATTTTTACATCAGGAGATGACTTTGGTGATGGTTCTAAATCGAATCCTTTTCATGTTGTAATAGACAGTGATAATCCGGAGGACGGTGACGCCCCGCAGATAACAGATCCGGTTATAGACAACGGAGGGTATTCGGGCGGTGGGGGAGGAGGTAATTCAACATCAGACTCATCAAGTGAAAAAATATTACATAAACCGCAGGTATTATTAGAAGACAGCAATCTTTCGGGTGGACGATTGGAGGCTGGTTCTACAACAGAAATGTCGCTGACATTTCGAAATAAAAGCTGCAGTCAAAATGTATTTGGTTTAAAAATTTCTCTTTCTACAGAGAACAAAGGAATCGAATTTGAGAAAAACTCTTTTTATGTACAAGTCCTGGCTCCTGGTGAAGCAATTACTTTGGAACAGATGATTACTATAACAGAAAACTGTGATCCTGGCCAGGCTGTCATTACTTTTTCTCTGGATTATGAAGATTCGAAAGCAACGGCAACTACCGGTACAGAATTACTGTCTTTTCAGATCATCCAACCGGTTCGTGTTAAGCTGGAAGCTTCAGATATTCCATCTGTTTTATACACTATGGATACAGTAGAGATCCCGGTAAAAGCAATGAATCTCGGAAGAGACAAAATATACAATGCAAGTGTCAGCTTAAAGGCTGATGAATTAAGCTCAAACGATACTGCATTCTTAGGGACCATAGAGGCCGGAGATTTATCCCAAGGAAGTCTTCGCATATATGTAAAAGGAAAAACAGGAAAATGTGCAGGTCAATTAATTCTTACGTATGAGGATGCAGATGGCAAATCATATGAGGAAGAAATAAAATTTGATTCTGAAATCAAAGAAACCCAGATAAAATCTTTAAAGGTTGAAGATGACCAGGAGAAAACCAATAACTGGTGGTATTCCATAGCTGCAGTTGTTGCAGTACTGCTTATTTCCATAATCCTGATTCTGGTCAGAAAGCTTCATAAGAAAAATATCCTTCTTGAAGAAGCGAGAAAGGCGGCTTCTCATTGAAAAGAAAAAAAATAGACAGCTTTACCTTATTTGTCATACTTCTGCTGGCATTGATACTTACATTATTAGGAATGCTGCTGGCAGGCATGAAAGAAGAAAAACGGCAATTTACTGTGCTGCTCCCACTTGGAGATCTGGCTTATGATGAAGATTTTTTGCAGAAAGCGAAGAAGATAAAAGGTATAAAAGAAATCTGGCCAGTCATAGAAGTCCCAGTTGTCATCAAAATTGAAGATTATACGGAAACAACGACTTTTTCAGGAATTGATATGAATGCGTTTGGAAAAAATCCAACTCAGAATGAACTGGGGAAGATGCCGTTGTTATTGCTGGGAAATGGTTCCCTACGGGATATGAAAGACTATAATAATCATGCCATTTCAAAAAAACAACAGGAAAAATTTTTAGAGATGGGTGAAAACCTGAATATTTTTTATTCCCTGGATGAAAAAGAGAAGGATACTTCCAAAGCCACGGATGATCTTACCACTTTATCCGGCAATTCCGCAAGAGGACCGCAAACCTCATATATGCCCTGTAAAGCCACTGTAGTAACAGAAGGCAACGAAATCTACATACCCATTTCCCAGGCACAGGATCTCTGCAGAGAAATAGGAGAGCCTTCTGAAATCAGTAAAGTATATCTAAAAATAAATGGAAAAAATAACCTGGAGAACGCAAAGAAAATACTTTCAGGAATTTAGCATAATATATAGCAAGAATTCTCCTTCCTATGCAATGAACAGAGATTTCGCTTTTAAGCTATAAATGAGCAAGTTCGTGATTTTGCATAAAAAAGACACCTTAAATCGTTTGTGTTGTACAATGAAAGTAAACAAACATTGCAACATTTACGAAAGAAGGTGTCCATCGCAAATACTATACGTCATTCTACATTCACACCAGTTTAAGAAATGAAATTTATGCAGATCTTTTTTGAACAGAGTGATCGGTCATCTCATGAGTATCCTGATCAGTATCTTTATCTCAGGTTACCATGGAAAGACTACCGACTTTGCATAAAACAGTTCCTGCCATAGAACTACCATCGCACATTTCCTCAATTCCGGGAAATGGGATGATACCCTACTGGAAAATGCTTTGAAATCCTCTATAGTTGAAATTATTTATTCAGAAGCACAGCGCACCGGAAAGCCTGTTTTTTGTATTGTGGATGATACCATAGCTTCAAAGACAAAGCCTTCGTCACAGGCTCTGCATCCAATTGAAGATGCGTATTTCCTTTGTGACTGCGGGTATGTTTCTGAAAAAATGATCAACACATTTGTACAGAAGGGGTTCCATACCATTGGAGCTTTAAAAACAAACCGCCTGCTGTACCCGTCAGGAATGAAAAAGAAGCTCAGCGAACTTGCTGCTGGATTATCGGTAACAGAGAAGGTATTTGACCTTGTGACAGTCAAAAAACGAAAGTATTATGTGTACCGGTATGAAGGAAACCTGAATGGCATTGAAAATGCGGTTGTTCTTTTAAGTTATCCTGAAAAGGCATTTGGAAATCCCAAAGCACCTGAAGGACTTGCAAAATTCAGGAGGAAATAAATAATGAACTCATGCACAGGTAAAGTAGTAGACTGGATCCTGAATGTTAGTAAAGGAGAAATTGACTATGGTAAAAAAAGTTTTGCTGTGTTTTATGTTAGGAGTCGCAACCATAAGTTCCGGATGCGGTAAACAGGTATCTTCTGAAAAAAGCAATGTTGTGGATATGCTGGAAAGTGATGATTCTAAGGTCAAAGACACCTTCCCTGATACATATAATGCAGAATCAGAATCTGGTAAAGTTAAATTTAACTGTACATTGGAATTACCGGAAAATATGAATACCAGAACAATCCAAAAAACTACCGTAGAAGGTGTACATAGCTATGACAAAGATAAAGCGTATTCCCTGCTCGCTGAAGGAAAAGAGATATCTAATAAAGAACAATATGATGGAGATAATGGCGAAATTATCAGTTATACATTTTCTGATGGAGCAAGTCTCTATTTAGACTACAACATTACATGGACGAGTGCTACATCTTCTCTTTATGCATATCTTGGAGTTCAGCAGTCGGACTATATAGATTTGTTTTCAAGTGATTCCGTTTCTCTTGATAAAGACAAATACATTTCAGAAATAAAAAAAGATATGAATGAACTCGGATATGACACAGAAAATCTCTCTTTCCAGGCGATTCCGTTAAGTGTAGATGCAATGAAAAAACTAAGGGATCAGGAATTAAATAATGGTTTATTAGAAAAAGGAAAAACGAACGAACCAACGTCAGAAGATGAAGCTTATTTTATCTATGCCTATCAGGAAAATACCGGAATTCCAGTATTCCATGAATTGATGAGCGTAGCAAAGCAAATGTCAGATGATTCTCCAGATAATGCACCTGTACAGGCCATTTATTCTGCTCGTGGACTGGAGAGTTTAACGATAGATTATATCTACAACTTTAAAAATGAACAGAATACGGTAACTCTGAAACCTTTTGATGAGATTGCATCAGTAGTAGAGGAAAAATATGACAACATATTAAACGATGTAAATTATGAGGTTACACGAGCAAAATTATATGAACGTGTTTACACTGGTGAAGATCAGAAGTATGCAGAAGAACCGATATGGTATTTTGAAGTGATGGAAAATGGCAGCAACAAAACAGTAATGCTGGTCAATGCAGAAACAGGCAAAGAAATTAATTTGCCATCATAAAGGAGAGTTGGTATGGATGGTTCAACAATTCCCTACTATGTAGTGGAAGAAAGAAAAAAACTGAACAGGTGTATAGAAGAAGCACCGAATGATTATGAAAAGGAAATATACCGGGCAATCCGCAATATGCCGGTTCCATATGAAAAATTGAATGAAATCTTAGAGAACAGCAGAGATATTATCACATCCAAACAAAACAGAAAAGCGAAAAACAGAAAATTCTTTGCCACTGGGATACCAATTATTTTTATGATTCTGGTGGTCGCTGTATATACTCTTCTGAATAAACAAGGGGATGATTGAATGGAAAAGGAAAGATACCTAAAAACAGATTTCAGGCGATTGCTAAAAAATATTCTCTGTATCTGGCGATAGCCGGTGTAGCAGTCTCTTTCATTTTTTCTCTGGAAAATTATGCTTTTGAAAAAGGCATGGTAAATTTTAATGTTATGGACACTTATATATATGCGGTTGAAATGTCCGGGAAGATGATTGCATATGCGTTTTGTGCTTCTGCTTTTGCTGCTGTATTCTGTGAAGATCTTGAAAATAAATATCTACGGTACAGTATTGGACGGGGAAATTTAAAAAAATATGTGCTTTCAAAAGTAATCGTGATCTATGTATCCTCCATAATAACAATGATTTTAGGAACACTTTTATTTATCATGTATTTACGGCTACAGCTTCCCTGGACATCTGATCTGGCAACGTCAAGTATATCGGGCATGTATCATGCAATCCGGGTTGGACGGCAGAAATGGGGATTGGGGCAGATAGGGGGGATTTTTTTTCGCTCACTGATAATGGTGCTGATAACGATTGCCTGTACAATCCTTGTGTTACTGCCAAAAGTAGAATGGAGCAATGAATGGGGAAAGCTGCTGAGAACTGCGGCAACTACAAATGCTCTTTCAGAATACCAGAGCAGTGTGCTCATTTATTATGATATCTTTTCAGAATATACGCCCATTGAACTTATCTTGCTTGAAATCCTGCTCTGTACTCTGATCTGCACATTTGTTGGTGTTTTGATGTTTTTGTTTAGCTTATACATTAACAAGATTATTGCGATTGCCTTGTTTCCGGTGTTAAATATGCATCCGTTAATCTGTTACAAACTGGCCCGTTTTGTCCCCACCGTATGGGCAGAGTTAGCAAGAATCGCAACAGTAGATCATACCTATTACTGGTTACCGTCCCTGTCATATATGGTAGTCTTCCTGTTAGTCGGGATAACTATAATGACTGGTCTTATCATGCATAAGATCAGATATATGCAGTTCAACTGGGAAAACGAGGATATATAGGAGGAATAACTGCTGTGAATGAAAAAAAGTATATCATAGAGGTATCACATGTCAATAAGAATTTTAAGAACAATAAAGTCTTAAAGGATGTCACGCTCAGATGTGAAAGTGGTCGGATATATGGGCTGGTCGGACATAATGGATCCGGGAAGACAGTTTTATTTAAGACGATCTGTGGCTTTCTGTCCTGTGATGAAGGAACGGTTTCTGTAAATGGAAAAGTAATGGGAAAAGATAAGGACATGCTTACAGAAGCAGGTATCATTATCGAAGATCCTGGGTTCTTACGAAACTGGAGTGCTTACCATAACCTTGAATTTCTGTACACGATACGAAATAGACCAGATAAATCATATCTGCATTCAGTGTTAAACACAGTTGGACTTGATTCGAAATTGAAACGCCCGGTTGGAAAATTCTCGCTTGGTATGCGGCAGAGGCTGGCACTTGCCCAGGCTATTATGGAAGATCCACCAATCCTGATCTTGGATGAGCCAATGAATGGCCTTGATAAAAATGGTGTAGCAGAAATCCGGGAGTTTTTGCTGAAGATGAAGAATGAAAATAGGCTGATTATACTGGCAAGTCATAATCGGGAGGATATAGAGATTCTATGTGATGAAGTATATGAGATGGAATACTTCGGAAAATAGTCAAAGAGTAAGAAAAAATATTTCGTATACGATAATGTATGTTCCATACTTTATCTATAAGAGAGAACAGAAATAAAGTACAATACAGCAGACAAATGCAACCAGTTCTCATTTTGCCAGAGTGTTTTGGCAGAAAAAGGCTGGATGAGTAATGCCACATAACAATCGCCTCGACTACGAATCTGAAAAATAGCAAGATTACATGTCCCCTATAGTTTTACCTCATACTTTCAAGATACAGAAGATAGGTATTTTTAAATTCGGAATATTTTTATCGTATGTATGATCACCTTTCTTACCTGAGCTTCAATGGCAATAATATGGGAATATGGAACAGTATATATTCCATCATGAGTTTCTATCGGAATCTTTTGAGTCATAGTGTTGTAATAAGCTAATGCGTCCTGAAAATTTCTGAGGAAGCGTTTTTTATCCAAAGGCTTTGAAAGATAGCGGAATACGTGAAAATGCATTGCTTCATCCAGATACTCAGAATAAAAAGCGCAAATTGAGATATGATAGTGAACTCATGCACAGGTAAAGTAATAGACTGGATGGTTAACTGTAATGTGATCGGCTCTTGCCTGTTACTGTTTCTGTGCACTTTTATATGTACAAGGCTTAAATATAGCTGGTTGCTGCTTTTGATTGCAGCTATTGGAATAATAAGTTTGATACGGTTCAGCCGATCGATACACTAAAAAAGAACCGTGTATTCCGGGAGGGGACCATTGGTGGATATGTGGTGGCCGGAATTGATGAGGTGGAACTGTTCAGCAGCACAAAAAAATCCTGTCCGGACTGCCTTACCCGGAAAAACCGTGCAGGTGAAATGGAATATTTCCACCGGAGTGTGGTCTGCATGACTGTTGGAAAAGCAACCGCATGTGATCCTGGGGCAGGAAATGCTGAAGTCGAGGGACGGAGCGGAAAAGGATGAAGGGGAACTGACCGGAGGAAAACGCCTGATATTTTTTATAAAAATGCACAAGCCAAAAAACTAAGTTACTGTTCAAGGGTTAGCTGGACTTGAGAAAACCGATGGTGTAGACTGATAACAGTCAAAGCCATCGGTTTTCTTTATCCAAATATTCTGGACACTCTGTCATATATATTGGCCGGATCTTCAAGGCGCATCAAAACAAGCATGCTCATGCATTGGCAGAGATAATCGATGTTTTCGAAACTTCTGAATGTCACGGCCTGCGCCTGTTTCCGCTTATAATTCCTTAGAAGCCTTTCGGCTTCATTATTCGTGGCAGGTACCCGGATATCATGCAGGAACAACAGATGGTTGTGCATGTATTTCTCCATTCTCAGGAATAAATTGTACCCGTCTTTGTAATAATCATTTGCCGGAATGTTTTCATATTCTTTCCGGGCAGTTTCCAGTATCTCACGGTATCGTTTTTCGAATCCGGAGACTATTTCCGGATCTGGTCCGTGTGGCTGCCGGCATCCATTTCGGAAGTGGACCATTTCCTGCACCAGTGCATGCATTTTTTTATTCCAGGTACGGTCTGGTTCGTTCTCTATGCTGGCTTTCAGATACCGCAGTACATGGGCAAGGCATTCCTGATGATCTGCTCCATAATTATAAAAGGTAATATCATGGTCATGGACAAGGATCCCCTGATAGTCTTCTGCAACCGTACCCTTTACTCCTTCGTGTCCCTTTTTCTCGCGGGCAAAGTACAGGGCTTTTCCGTCCGGTGTTGCACAGACATATACCTGGCAGCTCTTTCCGTTTTCCCTGGCATTTGTACAATCTGTATGCATAACAGGGGAAAGCAGCATATCTGCATAGGCAGACCTGCGTTCAGGCTCAGTTTTTAAAGCAAACTCCGGTTTAGTCTGCTTATCATGCCTTTGGAAATATTCAGTTTTCCACCCGTCAGGTCGGACAGAAATGCCCTGCTCTTATCAATGGATGTACAGCAGTCATTGTTCAGAAGGAACAGAAATGCCCGTATGCTGCCATCATAATTCACATCATCGATAACTCCGTCTGGAAATGCTGCATGTGCACGTTCTCCCGTATGACTGTTATAATAAACATCTGCATGATATTCCGTTACATTCAGGACCATACGGATACTTACCATCTGCTTTACGATGGTCCTGGCAGTCTTTTTAAAAGCACAGTCTTCGAGCACTTCTTCAGGTGGAGGAAGAAGAATAACTGGCTGTGTAGGCTCCTGTCTTTTCCGGCAGTGCCCTTTGTGGCCGGGCTGCCCGCCTGGTCTTCTGCCTGTTTTTTCCCTGTTGTTTGTGATCTTTTTACGTCGTACTGCTTTTGAAGAAGGAATAGAAGAGTTTTCATAATCACGGTTGATCTGTGCCCGTAGTTTCAGATTCTTTCCCTGTTCTTCTTCCAGTCTGGATGCCGCTTCATAAAACTGATGTCTGAAAACGGCTGCTTTATCCAGTGCATCCTCTCTTTGCTTTTCTGCATTCAGTGCACGGATCTCCATTTTTCGGAGTTCCTGCGCGGACCTTTTTTGTGCCTTTTCAAACTCCCGGAGCATATCCTCCAGTACCTGAAACCAGTAATTGCGCACACGGATCGTTTCTTTGTGCGCATCTGCAAGTTCTTTTTTCAGCTTCTCAATCTTATGTTCATAAACGTTGTACTCTTTCTGATGAAGTTCTTCTAACTGGATATATCTTTCACCAGATTCCAGTTCTTTGTTTCTGCGTTGTGCAGCTTTCAGCCGACACATGAGAGTGATATGATCATAAGTATCAGGCATACGTTTTCCTCCGGTACAGTCCTGCTAAACACTGCCGACGATATCTGTGATCTTTGAGATATGATCCTCGAGACATTCGATCAGCTCTTTCTGTTTCTGGATGAATTCCTCCTGGATCTCGATCTGCCTGAGATAGCCGTCAAGAAGTTCATCACGTTTTTTTAGTTCCTGTATAAAATCAATCTCCATAAAAACAACCTCTCTTTCTTGAAAAAAGTATAGCAGAAATGCAGGAAAAAAGCGAATTTCCGGAAATGACCCATTGGGCAATCTGACTGTGGATAAATCTCCATTATAAGATTGGAAATGAGCAGATATAAGGCCTCTGTCTGAAAGAATGGATAGGATTCGGTGTATAACTTTTGTGAAAAAGAACAGCAGAAAAAACTATAAATACAGTTTTTTCTGCTGAAGATAATTATCCACAAAATAGAGAAAATAATTTCGTCACTTTTTACAATGACTTATACATACCTTTGAACAGTAACAAACTAAAAGCGAAATCTCTGATGAGAATGGAAACAGCTATACAGAAATAGACTGATATGATATAATAAAATCGTTCCTACATTTGTAGAAAGAGGGAGAATGAGAGCGTGAAAAAAACATATCAGAGACTTCCAGAATCAGAACTGGATATTATGCTTGTTCTTTGGAATAATACACCTCCGATGAACAGAATGGAAATTGTAGCAGCAGGTGAAGGTGATGAAGAATCCAGAGTCCTTTACAATAACGGAGACGGAACCTGGATCGATGAGAACGGAAATCTTCATGAAGAGTAAATGAAAAGAAACGTTTTCCGTAAGCAAATAAGGGAATGGAAAACATTTCTTTTTTTATAAAATGTTATATGAGATATAAAAGCTATTTTGAAATATAAGTATTTGATAAGAAAGACATTTTTATTTTACAACAAACAGACATTTTTATGATAAAATATCGATAAAAATAATTTTGGACTGTAACAAAAGTCGTTGCAGTGTCTAAACTACATCAAATGGATACGGAGGAAGAAATGTGCGGGATATGTGGATTTACAGGTTACAGACAGGATCAGAAGACAGTAATTGAAAGGATGATGAAAGCCATTGAACATAGAGGCCCGGATAGTGAAGGCTCTTTTTGCAGGGAGAAGATTACGCTGGGCTTTCGAAGACTTAGTATTATTGATTTAGAAGATGGGCAGCAGCCTATGGAAAGTGCGGACGGAAACCTGCATATTGTTTTTAATGGGGAAATCTATGATTATAAGGAACTGCGGGCAGAACTTGAGGCTTCCGGCATTTCTTTCTGTACCCATTCTGACACGGAAGTTCTGGTAAATACCATTCAACAGTATGGGGAGAAGGCACTGGATAAGCTCAGGGGAATGTTTGGGTTTGCAGTATGGAATGAAAAAGAGCAGACTTTGATGCTTGCAAGGGATTTCTTTGGAATTAAGCCTGTGTACTATGCCGAAATAGATGGACACTTTGTATTTGCTTCTGAAATTAAGAGTATTCTTGCATTTCCAGGCTATGAAAGAAAAGTAAATCAGAAGGCCCTGGAGCAGTATTTGTCATTTCAATATGCCCCTCTGGAAGAGACCTTTTTTAAGGGAATCTATAAACTTATGCCTGGACATATGCTTTTATATAAAAACGGAAACTATGAAATAAAGACTTATTTCAAAACAAAGCTTACACCTGACAAGTGGAACCGTAAGACGAATATGGATCAGCTGCGGAGCCAGCTTGCAGAGATTTTAAAGGATTCGGTGAAGCACCACATGTTAAGCGATGTGGAAGTCGGCGCGTTTTTATCCGGGGGAGTGGACTCCGGGTATCTGGCTTCTGCCTCCGGTGCGGATCAGGCATTCACAGTGGGATTTGATGAGGGAGACCGATATAGTGAAGTAAACAAAGCTGCCAAAGTGGCAGAAAAAGCAAGCTTGAAACACCATGTGAAAATCATATCCAAGCAGGAATTCTGGGATGCCCTTCCAGATGTGATGTATCATATGGATGAACCACTTGGGGATGCCTCTGCAGTTGCACTTTATTTTCTTTCCAAAGAGGCTGCCGGACATGTTAAGGTAGTCCTTTCCGGGGAAGGCGCAGATGAACTTTTCGGTGGATACAATATTTACAGAGAGCCTGAAGCATTAAAGAAAGTTGCCTGGATTCCGTTCGTGCTCAGACGCGCTGTCAGAAAACTGGCTGCAAAGCTGCCAGACGTGAAAGGACGGGATTTCCTTATCCGCGCAGGAATGAAAGTAGAAGAACGCTTCATCGGAAATGCATATATTTACTGTGAAAAAGAGAAAGCACAGATTTTGAAAAATAAAGTAACAGGACCTTCCACGCAGGAATATTTAAGTCAATTTTATGAAGAGCTTGAGTCAGAAAACAGAGGCTCACTTCAAGACATGGAAAAAATGCAGTCTGTAGATCTGAACTACTGGCTTCCTGGCGATATTTTGCAGAAAGCAGATAAAATGAGCATGGCACATTCCCTGGAAGTCAGGGTACCATTTCTGGATAAAGAAGTTTTTAACTTTGCAGCAAAGCTTCCGAAAGAAGCCAAGATTGCAGCAGGTACAACCAAATATATTTTCCGTAAAGCTGTTTCAGAATTTCTTCCACAGGAAACCGATGAACGGAAGAAACTTGGTTTTCCCATTCCAATCCGTGTGTGGCTGCGGCAGAATGACTGGTATCAGATGGTAACAGATTTATTTACCTCGAAAGAAGCAGAAGAATTTTTCCATACAGAGAAACTGCTCCAGCTTCTGAACGACCATAAAGATAAAAAGGCAGATAACAGCCGTAAAATCTGGACAGTTTTAACATTCCTTATCTGGTACGATAGATTTTTTACTACATGTTCGAAGTGAGAGAGTTGGTTATGAGACGGTAATAATACCTAAATGGATATTCACAAAGAAAAAATAGAAGATAGGTATTAAGCTTTCGTATAGGAAGCTGCATGTCAATCCATGGTTTATGAAGAGCAGACTTCATCATAACTATTTGAATAATTTATCGAAAGAAGGAAAAAATGAAATTATACCACTACCGTTCAATAAGCAGTGCATTATTAGAAATTGAAAATGGCACTTTTCATTTTGCATCGAAAGAAGAGTTAAATGATCCGTTGGAAGGGTTTGTACGTGTTTTCTGGCAGGGAGATAAGATGGCCTGGGAGGGATTGTTCAGACATTATATATATAGCGTAGCGCGTGCACTGGAACTCTATATTCTGAAAGCCGATGATGAAACGTTATATCATGGTACTTTGGTTGCAGATGTTCATTGCTATAAAAATAACTTTTTTGAGAAAATTTTATTGAAATTAGGAGAAGAGTTCATAACGGATACAGATGTACAAAATCTGGCAGGAGTTTATGGTGACAATTGTTTGAAAGTATCAGAAAAGGAACTTCAATATATTCTTTTTTATATTCATAATAATGCACTAATTAGGTGTCTGGAAGAATTTAAGAAAAATAAATTTGTACCTGCAGAGGAAGCTGAGAAACAGATTAAACTTCTTAATTTTTCACTTTCTGTGGAAAAATTAGTAGATGCAATAAAGAAAGTCTTTTCTAATGAAAAAATGCGTGTCCAGACAATTGAATCTATGGAAGAAATATTCGAGGAAATGAAGGAATTCTCCTATATAATGAAAGGTGCAGAAAACGACATATTTCTTCATGGTAAAGGCTCTGAAGAACAAATATATAACAATGATGGCAATTCAGTAGTTCAACAGCATAGAAAGTGGTTAATTGTTATGGCTGATTTTCCAAAAGTGTTTGTGGCTCAGTTGAGGGATATGATATACCCTAAAAGCTATGTTGTTTGTTTTTCTAAAAAAAATGATAATTCTGCTATGTGGGGAAACTATGCAGACTGTCATAAGGGTGTATGTCTGATTTATGATACAGGTGACGAGGCAAAACTTAAGGTAGGAGGGCGACATATTCCTCTTGATGTAAGAGCAATTTCTTATGGTGGAGAGTCCATTGAATGTAATTTTTTCCAGACATTAGGACGATTGACTATGGTTCAAATAAGAGAATGGTTACTTGGAGTAGACGGCGTCAGTTCCTGTTATGAAGCATTTTCTGATGTAGAGGAATGGAGAAAACGTTACTGGAAGATCTATGATGCGAAAATCTATCGCAAGACAAAAAACTGGGAACATGAAAAGGAATTTAGGGTAGCTGTGTCAAATACATTTGGTGAATTTGATGTTCCTCAAAAGCAGAATATGTCATTTGATTGGAACCTTTTGAAAGGTGTTATCTTTGGAATCAGAACCAGTGAATATGATAAAAAACAGATTCTGGATAAGCTGATAAAGCATAAGGACGAATTATCAGATTTTACTTTTTATCAAGCTGAATATAGTGCTGAAGAGCAGAAAATTAAGATTCGAAAAAAGAAATTTTGGAGACTGATAAATTATAAAGGAAAAGTCGATGGCACAGAAAAAGTTTAAGGTAATTTGATATGGAAAGTATGTAACGCTCTGGCTTTATGGCTGGGGCGTTATTTTGCTGGAAAAAAGCAGATTCTGAGGATATAATATAATCATGTTGATTTTGATTCAAGATGAAAAGAATTGCTTTTAATTTTATATGAACGGAAGGGCAGTGAAATGTATTATGAGAAAGAAACAGCTGACAAGCCAGAAAAATGGCCAGCGAATGCGCGTGAACAGATTTTAGATACATTATGTGAATGTGTGGAAAAGTTTGAGAAAAATCCTTCTTATAAGACCAGAGAAGTCCTTTTGTCTTTAACATGTGAACATGATTTGAACTTAAATGAAAATTTTGGATTGGTTCGTGTAACTGAGTATGAAGTAGGAATACTGAATTTCCTTTATTTAGTTGGTAATACATATCAAATATCTTCATTAAAAACATATATATACAATATTATTGCAGAATTCCTGAAATTTTTTGTTTATAGATGCCACCTGCAAGGGGGTATTGGGATCAGATGATGGAAACAGATATTCTGAGTAAAAATGATACTTATCATGCAATAAATCCAGCATATCCAGACACATGTTGCATACATCATCTGCGATATAGATCAACCTATCCTTATCCCCTTTCGAGCGTAGTATTAGAGCTGTTTTTCTTTCAAAATCTATATCTTCCAGTTTTAATTTACGTGCTTCTGATACACGTAATCCACAGCAATAAATAAAGCGAAACAGTACTTTATATTCCTCAGCCAGTATGCTAAAACGATCGGCATTCACCTTTGGGATGTAATCATCTGCTACTGTAAAGAATTCCCTAATTTCACGTTCATTCATAACATATGGAACTCGATAACTTTTGGCGGAAAATTTTGAGGGAATGTAGCATTCACTGCCCTGTGAATTCATGTACTGAACCAGTTGCCGCAGCACACTCATACGGCTTGCACGGCGCGATTTTGCTTCATCTGCATGATAAGACAGCCATGTGTTCGATAATTCTTTTGTTATGATTGCCCTATCGATATGATTCTCTACACAAAACTTGTCAAATTGTATAAGGATGTATTTCGCTGAATCATAGATATAACCCGACTGCTTTTTCTGCTCAATTAGTCCCTGTATATCATTCAAAAAACAACTGGTAAAAATATATTCTTCAAGAATCATTTGGTTGCACCTCCCATCGGAATAGACATCTCTTTGAGAGAGAGTGCACATTTTCTCATATGCAATTCATCGTATGTAAGATATACATTTACTGTTGTTGAATCCCGGTTCCCCAATGCATCTATAACACGCTCTACACCAGCATTGTTTTTCAAAATACTTGTTGCAAATGTTTTTCTTAATGTATGAAATTTAACAGATGAACCGTCGCTGACAGTACTCAAAACTCGATTCAAGGCATTTGAACATATCTTTCCTGAAAGAATTCCGTATGGAGCCTTATGTCTAACAAATACATGCGGGTCATCACATTCAGGTCTCCCGTATTTCATATATCTGAAAACTGCATTCCCGACATCAACACTTAAGGGCAGGGAGATAGAGACTTTCGTTTTGTATTGTGTGATGGATATCTTTTTATTCATCCAGTCGATATCCGAAAGCTTCAGATTGATAACATTAGAGCTTCTAAATCCAAGTTTCAGTCCTATCATAACCATTGCAGCATCTCTAAGTTCGATTGGTGAATTACATGTTTTACGGTATTCATTTATACATGATATCTGCTCATCTGACAATATTGTAATGATTTTTCTGTGGTGAGCAAGCTTTGCCGGTATTACGCCATGTATTGTTTGATCCGCAAGATAATTATTATCTTCCAGAAATGTTATGAATTGACGTAAAACGCTATTTCTTCCAGAGGTGCCATTTACCGTGCTATGCAGATCAATCCTAAGAAATTCATTTATCAGATTTCGATTTAGATCTTCAAATGAACTTAACTTTTTTAGCAAAAGAAAATCACAAAAATTGTATACAACATATTTATAGGACCTAATGGTACCTTCACTATGGAAGCTTCTCCTAAGCCAGTCCAGATAAGCATTGACTGCTAAAGAGCACCATAGCGGATACTTCCAATCACGTGCCTTTCGAAAAGAATACTTCTTTAAAGGATCAAATTTTTGCATTTGAATCAGGATTCTACATACGATATGCTTGCTACACTGTTTACGTCATTTTTAAGTATCAAGCTGGTTCGTCTGGCTGACAGAACGGAAGAACGTGTCCTACCAGTACCGATAAGTTTTATACTGGATGAATTTCCAAATATCGGTGTTGTTCCGGATTTTAAAAAGAAACTGGCTACGGCCAGATCCCGGCGGATAGGCATGAGCATCCTGTTTCAGAATATTCCACAGCTTCAGAACCGTTATCCGGACAACCAGTGGGAAGAGATCCTTGGCGGCTGTGATTTCTCAATCTTTCTGGGCTGTAATGATATGACAACCGCTACCTACTACAGTGACCGGATCGGTGAGATTACAGTTTCAGTTGCTTCTATCCGAAAGAACTTTTTTACGATTCGTGCCACAGACTATGTGCCGGAATATTCGGAATCACGTTCCATTGGAAAACGGCAGCTCCTTTTGCCAGATGAGATCCTTCGTTATCCGCTGGATCAGGGAATCCTGATCATCCGAGGACACAATGTGCTTCGGTTTAAGAAAATGGATTATACGGAACATGCAGATGCCGGAAAACTGAAGATGGAAAAGGTTGTGGATCATATTCCGGACTGGTACCGAAAGTGGGAAAAACAGCAGCAGGAATTTCAGATACTGGATGAGCAGGTATATGAAGCTATGGATTCAGAGTTCTGCTTGCCAAGGAATTTGGACTTTATCTGAAGGAGCAGGAGGTGGAAAAAATACTGCTTGCAGAAAGCTGCATTGAAGTATATGAAAATATAGAGGAATTTCTGGAAAAAAGCGGATGGAGACGGGATAATCCAGAATTGTGCAGTGAATGCTATTTGTTTGAAAATCATATCTGCAGAAAAATCCAGGGTAAAATCTGGTATTTTTCAAGAATACAGTACGAAAATGGATTGCGTGGAATGAAGCAGGGCTTCAATTAGAGAATACGCAGTATTTGAAGTGTGAAAGGGCGGTAATATCCTAACCAAAAGGGTGTTACTGCCTTTTTTTGTTGTGCAGAATTAAAGATGTAGGGTAGCATTTATCAGAAAAAACTGATAAAATAAAGGAGAGAAAAACGTAAAGTATCTATATGGGGAGAAACATGGAAGACAATTATTTAAAACTCTTTGGCAATATGTTTTATAACATTAAAGAAGATCAGGATAATAAGAAAATAATTGAGGAAGCGAGTGAGGTGCTTGCTTCTATTATAATAAAATATGGGGAACTCATAAATGAGATTACTGCAAGAACATCTGCACAGGATGAATTTGTAGACACAGTAATATGCCTTTTTCTCAGGAAAATAATGGAACAGCTAGATGCACTCAATATTCTTATAGATGCAGGAGCTTTTTCGCCGATGCAAGTTATTGTAAGGACATTGCTTGAAAACACCGTAGGTCTGGAATTTATTTTAAAAGAAGATACCAGAAAGAGGGCTGCTGCATATTATCTGGAACAGCATTATAAAGAAATTGAGACAGGGGAAAAGCTTTTTGCCAGAAAATCCGAAAAGAGTAAAAATGCAATTAAACTACTGGGTGAAGCGCAGTTTACGGAAGATAGTAAAAGATTTCAGCGAAAAAAAGATGCTTTTCAGCATTTGATAGATACAAATGAGCTGTTTAAGGAAGTGGCTGATGCCAGAGAGAAAGCCATAGAGTCCAAACGAAAATACTGGAAGAAAAAGAAACGAAAAAATATCAACAAAATACATATTCAATGGTATGAAATCGGAACTAATGTACAGAACTTTCGAGAGATGATGAGAGAAACTGGACATGAAAAATATTATGAGGGGATTTATGGGGGACTTTCTTATGAAATACATGCACTAAATGCTGCGCGAGCAATACAGGCAGTGGCAGATGGCCTTTATTTACAACGAATTAGAAATCCCCAAAATGGAGGAAATATATTTGCATTTGTCTGCGATTTTTCTTTGATTGCTTTAGATAAGGTATATAAATATCTGGATGATGATGAGGCAAAAAGAGCAGAATTCAAAAGATACGTTATGGATTGTCAAAAGAAAAAAGTACATATAATTGCGACTATGGATCAGATAAATATTTTGTAGAGAGACAATAGGAGGGAGTTTAAGGGCAATTGATTTTAAGAAAAAATTAGCAAGCAGAACAATAACACCGAAAACTAATCCCATTGAGTTATATGGAACTTTAGACCGAAAAAGCGTTGCTGGTCCTCTTCGCCCAGCACAGGAAATTGTTCTATCTGAGTGGTATACAAAACGACGTGCAGATAAGGATTTAATTATTAAATTGCATACTGGCGAAGGGAAAACATTAGTAGGATTGCTACTTCTTCAATCTTTACTCAATTCAAAGGAGGGGCCATGTCTTTATATATGTCCTAATAAATATCTTGTCAGGCAGGTATGTTCAGAAGCGGATAAATTTGGTATTCCCTTTTGTACATTTGGTGAAAGTACCGAAATCCCAAATGATTTTCTTGCAGGTTCCAAAATACTTATTACTCATGTACAGAAAATATTTAACGGAAGATCTGTATTTGGAACAGACAACAACTATATAAAAACGGGAGCCGTTCTTATGGATGATTCACATGCTTGTATAGATACCATTAAAAGCGCTTTTACCATTTCAATAAGCAAAAGTGAAAATCCTGAAATTTACTCGAAGATTCTGACACTTTTCAATGATGATATGATTGAACAAGGGGAAGGAAGCTGGCTTGATATTCAGGCTGGAGATTATAATACTTTTATGGCAGTCCCGTACTGGAGCTGGAATAATAAGAAAACAGAAATGCTAAAGATTTTGTCTGCTGCCCAGGAAAACAGTCAAATATATTATACGTGGCCTCTTATGCGTGATCAGATAGAAAATTATTGTTGTTACATATCCGGAAGTAAAATTGAGATTTCTCCGTATAATGTTAGCATTCGTACTTTTGGTTCTTTTTCATATGCTACACATAGAATTTTAATGTCTGCAACAACTCAGGATGATTCATTTTTTGTAAAGGGCTTAGAGTTTAGGCCAGAGGCTGTGAAGAATCCGTTGCGGAATGAAAAACAAAAATGGTCTGGCGAAAAAATGTTGATAATACCATCGCTTGTTGAAGAATCTTGTGATCATGATTTAATTGTCACTAATTTTTGCAAGAGCTCTCTTTCAAAATTTGGCATAGTGGCATTGGTGCCTAGTACGAAAAATTGTAGACAATATCAAAATTTAGGAGCAATTACGGCTACTACGGGAAATATTGTTGAGGAACTTGATAAGTTAAAAAAAGGAATTTTTTCAAAAATCGTTGTAATTAATAACAGATATGATGGCATTGACTTGCCTGATGAAAGTTGTCGAATACTGATTATGGATAGCCTTCCGTATTTTGATAGCTTGGCAGATCGCTATGAAGAACAGGCGTGTCCAAATAGTGAACTGATCAATAAACGGATAGCTCAAAAAATTGAACAGGGTATTGGCAGAGGTGTCCGTGGTGAAAAAGATTATTGCGCCATTTTAATAATTGGCTCAGAATTGGTTCGGTTTATGCGGAGTATTGCAACTAATAAATTCTTTTCACCACAAACGAGAAAACAAATTGACATTGGCATCGAAATTGCTGACATGGCGAAAGAAGATAAAACTGAAAGCCCTATAAAAGTTGTGCTTTCTTTGATAAAGCAGATGTTAGTGCGTGATGAAGGCTGGAAAGAATATTATGCTTCTGAAATGGATACGATTGTAGAAGATAATGCAGAATCACAGGTATATGACAGGCTTTTAAAAGAACGGCAGGCAGAACAATTTTTTTGTGAAGGTGAGTATGAGAAAGCTATTTCTTCCATGCAGCGATTGATTGATGGGCTTAATGTTGATGACACAGAAAAGGGTTGGTATTTACAGCAATTAGCAAGATATACATATCCGACAAGTATTGCAGAATCGATTAAAATTCAAAAAAGTGCATTTAAGAAAAATACACAGCTTTTAAAACCGAGTACAGGAATTGATTATACAAAAATTTCTTATATACACCAAGACCGCCTAAATAATATCAGAACATATATGCGGAAATTTTCAGATTATGGTGAATTGTTTTTGTCAGTTAATGCGACATTAGATAATTTGTCTTTTGGTATTGAAGCTACTAAATTTGAAGCTGCATTAAAAGATGTTGGCGCTTTACTTGGCTATGTCAGCCAGCGTCCAGATAAAGAAATTCGGAAGGGACCTGATAATCTTTGGTGTGGTTCGAATGATCATTATTTATTATTTGAATGCAAAAGTGAGGTGTCCGGAACCCGTCAGGAAATCACGAAACATGAAGCGGGACAAATGAATAACCATTGTGCATGGTTTGAAGATCAATATGGCCCAAATGCAAATGTAGACAGATTTATGATTATTTCGACAAAGACACTTTCTTATGAGGGAGATTTTACACATAAAGTTAAGATAATTCGTCCAAATAAACTTAAGATCCTGAAGGATCAGATAAAAGGGTTTATTAAAGAATTAAAACCGTTTTCCCTGGATGAGATATCTGATGATACTTTACATGAATTTTTAACGTTACATCATCTGAATGTTGAAGATTTTTCTGAGCAATATTCTGAAGAATACTACCATAAAACTAGATAAGAAATGCGAGTACAGCTAATTGGATGAACCGAAAGGCTGTACTTTTTATTTTTAAGAAAATATGATATGGAATATGTCTGTCTTTTTGTTTGTAAAATTTCTGAAAATATTCTGGTGAAATGGTAGTATGATATGGAGAATGTTAAAAAACGTAGGGGAGAACGAAAAATGAGATTGCAGGATAAATTAGTATCGTATCTGGAATATTGCACATATAGAAAGGAACTGGATCAGAAAACAGTAAAAGCATATCGAATCGATCTCAATCAGTATTTTACTTTTGTTGCTTGCGAAGAACCAGACAAAGAGAAGATTGAGGAATATATTACAGAATTACATAAAAAATATAAGCAAAAAACAGTGAAACGCAAAATAGCCTCTGTCAAAGCATATTATAGTTATTTGGAAGAGAATGAATTGATTAAAGAAAGTCCATTTCGAAAAATAAAAGTCAAATTTAAGGAAAATTTGATTCTTCCGAGAATTATACCGCGTGAAGAGATTGAACATTTATTAAACCATATGTATGGCTGTCTGCAGCAGGCATCGGAGACGGTTTATAAATATTGCCTGAGAGATGTGGCAGTAATCGAGCTTTTCTTTGCAACCGGGGCCAGAGTTTATGAAATATCAAATATACGGGCAGAAAATGTGAATCTGAATACTGGGCTGATTCAACTCATGGGAAAAGGAGCGAAAGAAAGATATGTTCAGATTGGCAGTACCTCAGTGTTGAATATTTTGCGGAAATATTATGCTGAAAACAGAGCGGCGATTAAAAAAAGTGGATATTTTTTTGTAAATGGCAGGGGCAACCGGTATACGGAACAGTCCATTCGACTGATGCTAAAAAAATATACAGCTCAGGCTGGAATAGAAAGAAATATCACACCGCATATGTTCAGACATTCATTTGCAACATATCTGATTGAGGAAGGAGTGGACATAAGCTGTGTACAGCGGATACTGGGGCATTCTTCCATAAAGACAACACAGATCTATATTCATGTGGCAGCCAGAAAACAGGCAGAAATCTTACGGGATATGCACCCACGGAATAATATGAAGATCATAGGAGCAGCGTAAAGGAACGCATAAAGATACATATATAAAATGCAGGAGAGGAGATCGGCGAAAAATGGCGGTCTTTTTTGCATACAAAAATATTGGTAAGGCATAAATATACTAAGAATAATGAAAAAATTTTATATTGGGATGAATTCAATAGAAAAATCTGGCGAGATTTGCTATAATCCAAATAAGATAATGAATAGATAATTCTCAATTATCATTGATTCATATTAAAATCTATTTCAGGAGAAGGTGAATACTATGCTTTTTTTCTGTTTTTCGAGCAAAGACCGACACTCAATAGTAGAATCCATTTTATTTCATCTAACTAATTATGGATTACCAGTCTGGTATGACCGGCATAAAATGTTATTAGGCGATGAACGAGATAATAAAAATTTTGATGAAGGAGTAAAGGCCTGTAATTATTCAATTATTATTTTAAGTGCTAATACAATTGCATCCGAATGTGCAAATGAGGAAATTGATTTGATTTATCAGAGATATAAACAGCATAAAATGTATGTGTTTCCTATATTTTTCAATATAAAAGCCAGTCAATTACCAGAAAAATATTGTTGGATGAAAAGATTAGTTTATAAAGAACTTACTGTTGCAAATGATTCGCGAAGTGCTTGCAATCATATTATATGTAAAGTGACCTTAGATGAATTGCAAAAGTATAAAATCAAAACGATAAATGAATATTTAAAACTTTATAAAAATAATAAGGCATTTTCTTACCTCACAGAATTAATTGATTCATATTGCAAAATAAGTGATGAAAATCATAATGCACAAATTGCATTACTATATGCTGGATGCCTTTATATCAAAGAAAAATATAATTGTTGTTTAGAAATTCCAGAATTTTATTATAAAGGTATCCAGCGACTCTTTGAAGAAACACGGCTTAATCTGCCTATCGACTTAAGAGAAACTCTTATTTTTGAAAGACTTTTTTTATTACTGTTTAATGCAGCGATATTCGGTTACACTATTTAATATATTAACTATTACCTCTGAGATTTTCTGAGGTTCGGTCTCATAACGGAGAATATCTATTTTTTTTGATAAATAATAAAATTGATTAATGTTTGCTTTAACTTCTTTCCAAATAATATTTGCTTCATAACCAGTTGCACCAACTGGAATAATAACAAAATTGTTAGCCTTGGCAATTTGAAATTCCTGATATGTACCGGTGCTAAAATGTGCTATATTATCATCAAACATACCTGCTTTGTTCATGTTTCTTGATTGACCAAATAAAAATATTGCTGCACTGCAATCACGCTGCATTAGTTTTCTATAAGTTTCCTTTTTTTCTTCACTTAAATTCATGTGAAAAGGAAATGGACGCATTGATAAATATTTTGGTGTGTTGGAGATATTTCGTTCTGCTAAATACTGATTTGCATATCCTGTTATGTATGTTCCAAGTCGTTTACCTACTCCTGTACTGATACGATAACCGGAATTATAAAGATGATTTACTAAAGCACAAGATAACTTATCAGCAAAATTATTAGTGTTTTCAGTGACAGAATCATATGAACCAGAAATAAATACTTTCTTTTCTTTAGTTTTTCCATTTAAACAATTTATGATATTAAGCATTCCATCTTTTGATGCACACAAACATGTAATATTATATCTTTTTTTCAAATCTTCAACAAAATAGTAAAAATCTTGTGAAACATTTTCATCTATATACATTATTGCATAATGACCTTCCATAGAACCACCCAAAAATTCTTGTATAGAGCATAGGCAATCCAATACTAAAGCATCTGAAAAACTGTATCCAATAAATAAAAATGTATTCGAGACTAATTCTCTTTTTAAGAAAGTTAAAAAAAGTGGATGCTTTTTTAAATAATGTTCATAATCATTTTTTGTTAAAATCATATTTATTGGTTCTGATATATCACCATTCATCTTATAAATATTAACTTTATCATGGCAATCTATACTGGCTAAATTTTTATCATTAACGATAATATTGTGTGGAATACATTTTTTCCCTAATTCTGTTTCTATACTTTTATCGTAATTAGTAGTCCAAATACTGTTAAATCCTATTTCTAATAAGGAATTTAATAATAAGTTGGACTCTTGTGGAATTTTATTAATTTTATTATTGATAATACTTCTCAAATCCGAATCACTATGCTCATTCGCATAATACTGTGCAAGAGAATATAAATCTATTTTATTTAAGTCAACATTAAGTTCTTCGGCACATTCGGAAAGCAGATCTGCCCACCCAGGATATCCAGAGTTTCGAGATACTCCAGCTCCTATAAAAAGAGACGCCTCATTATTTATAATTTGATCAGAAAATTTTTTATAAAAGTGTGGTAATTGATCGGCAGTTTTCGTTAATAAACGCTCATAAATACTTGACATTTTCTTCCCCTATTTTAAAGTTTATTTATATGTTGATAATTGAGAATTATCCATTATCTACTCAAAAATAAACATATCTATCATAAACCCTGTTTGTTTATATGAAAATAATTCAAATAATGTTAAAAATATTAACAAAATAAGAATAAGAATTGTTTTTTGCAATATAGCAAGATATACTGAGTACAGGTGGATGGAGATGAAATACGTTGTTCGGCTTTTGGGAATAGAAATCAACAACATAAAAAATGTGATACACGGCGAAATTGAAATGCCCCAAAACAAAAAGGGAAGCATTTTATGAATCTACGGAGCCAATGGATCTGGAAAAACAGTAGTTGTGGACTGTATGGTATTGCTGAAATATCTTCTTTCCGGACGTCAGATCCCGTCAAATTTTTATTATTTATAAATGAAGCAAGTGATACCTCCACTGTAAAGTATCGCTTTGAGCTGAAAATCGAAGAAAAATGCTATCTGGTAGAATATGAAATTGGACTGCTGAAAAACGGTAAGAAGAGCTTCTGCATCAGTAAAGAAAAATTCAGCCAGAGAGAAATGTCCGAAGGAAAACGGATCACACCTGTTTTTGATTACCAAAAAGGCAAGAAAGAGCTTTTTCGTCCGTTGAAATTGTATGAGCGTTTTTCTAAGGATATCCAGAATGTCATTGCACTTGGAGTCGCAGAGCAGGCAACACAGAACTATAATGAGGAAAAGGGCGTTCCAGAGGTAAGTTCCTTTTTATTTTCAAGAAAAGCGCAGGAAGTCTTTGAAAAAGCCGAGGGTGAAGCTGCATTGCTTGCTCTACTGAGTCAGTGTTTTCAGAAATATGGAATTTATGCTCTTGCTGTTGTTGAAAACGCACAATACGGCTACTTATCCTTAAATTTGGAAAGTATGCCGGTTAATATTGACTGGTCGGACACGATACCAAAAAAAGGTGAAGGCATCTTCTTACGCTTCACAGATATAAATGTGGTGCCAAAAGAAGTTTTTCCTTATGTAGCAAATACGATCAAGCAGATCAATATTGTAATGAAATCATTAATACCTGAGATCAATATAGAAATTTATAATGCGTTTGATAAGCTATTGAAGGATGGAAAAGACGGAGTGCAGTTTGAAATCATTGCCATGCGTGGAGAGAACCGGATTCCTCTTTTGTATGAATCCGCAGGAATAAAGAAGCTGATCTCTATTTGCAGTAATTTAGTTGACTGCTATAACAGGGAGTCTTATTGCCTTGTGGTAGACGAGCTGGATTCTGGTATTTATGAGTATTTATTGGGAGAATGTCTGGAAGTTATGCAGGATAAAGCTAAGGGACAATTGATCTTTACATCACATAACTTACGCCCATTGGAGATTCTTGAAAATGATTCTCTGCTTTATACGACTGTGAATCCTGAGAATTGCTATATAAAATCTACTTATATCAAAAATACGCAAAATACCCGGTTATCTTATTTACGGACGATCAAGCTTGGCGGGCAAAAAGAAAAGCTCTACAATGAAACAAATATATATGAGATGGAGCTTGCTATGAGGCGGGCAGGAAGGATACGTGCTAATGACTAAAAAAGTTATTCTGTTTCTTGTAGAAGGGCCGACGGATGAAGATGCACTGGCTGTTATATTTACGAAACTGGTAAACGATCATGAACGAAATATTTTGATGCACATATAGAGGCAAAAAATAAGGATCGGCTGATCCGTAGAAATCTAAGCAAGAGAAAGATTGTATATTCTTTGTATAACCGGAAAACTGTGGCAGGATTTCCCTACGAGATCTACTATTTTTCCAGAAATATGGAACATGTGCTGCATGACCGGGCAGAAAATCTGACTGATGATGAAAAGGAAGATCTGGCATTTGACATCGCAGACCAATATACAGATCAGCTGGAAAAATTCCTGGAATATTTACATGACGATGGTTTTTATGTATGTGGTACTTATAAAGATACCTGGGAATTTATCATGGATGGAAATAATTCACTGAATCGTTATTGCAGTTATTGCAATGTGGCTGTCTTTTTTGAACAGCTGGAAATTGGGTAAAACTGGTAAAAAAAATCCGTTGACTTTTACCGTATTCTTCCATTGTAAAATTTTTTGCTGATCCGAAAAACGGAACTTTGGGAAACAAATAAACCACCTGCTATGCGGGTGGTTGTAGTTATCCTGCTTTTCGGAGCATTTATGGGAACATGGATGAAAGACAAAATTTTTGCTTTCCTAGATGGGAAGTTTGCGAAAAACGAGACCCATGATTTTATTTAAATGCTTGCAGAAATTTAATGGAAAATTTCTAAGAAATATAACATTTTAATTTTCAGGTCTTTCTGGATGGACAGGAACAATAATGGTCTATCCGGGAAGGCCTTTTTTTACTGCAGGAATGTTGTAAAACGGAACTTTTGATGGAAATACAATTGCAGAAAAATAAAAAAATGTTAGTTTTGGCTATCATGTCCAGTATGCCGAAAATCATTTGGAGAAGGCGAAGGACGTGTTTATGAAAGTGATGAATATCCTCTAGATTTATATAGCCCAGTGGAAGGAAAAATAGAAATTAAACTGAGTTGATAAAAAAATATAAAAAAAGAATTGACAATTATATTCTACAGTTGTAGAATATAATTAACTTCTACAGATGTAGAAAATAAAATTTTAGGAGAATCCACGATGAAGACAAAATTTATGACACTTATGACGGTAGCAACACTTGGGATTTTTTCAGCTGCAACGGTTATGGCAGCAGGAAATAACGATTTCTATACACAGCCGCCGGCTGGATCTGAATGGGAAAAAGCAGATACTGAAGGTACCTATGCAAGCTATACGAACGGAAATGATTATGTAAATATCTATAAATATTCACTGGAGGATGTCAAAACAGGAATTGCCAAATGCAATGACACATACGATGCCTGCTATCAGACAATTTATTCAGAGGGAAATAGCCTGTATATGGCAGTGGGATATGCAAAAGATGCAGATGACATCAGTGACGTCAGAAAATTTGTAGAATATATTTCTTATCCCGGAAATCCTTCGCTTACCAGACAGGAGAATGAAAACCAGACCGATGATTCTTCTGATGATTCTGATAAGGCAACTACAGATACTGCCAGTCAGAAGTCAGGAGGAGATTCAGATATCCTTACTACCTCACCAATGACATTAGTTGACAGTGATGGAAATACCATTGAGATTAATTACATTCTTCACAAAGATTATTCTTGTGAATATCGTGGAGATGATGGAATGAACTATACCGATAATGGGGATGAAACTTATACCGACGAAAATGGAAATACCTACTCAGCTCTGAATGATGACACTCATCATCTGGGATATACGTTGGAACAGCATGACCTTCAGGATGCAAACGGTAATACTGTGACGGTTACGGAAACTACAAATGGTGATTATTATTTCCAGGACGAAAATGGTACAGGATTTACGGACAACGGAGACGGGACATGGAGTGATGAAAATGGCAGCAGTTATACAGAAATAGACTGATAGTGGTCAGTAGCTGCAGGAATGGCAAGGGCATTTGCAAATTGTGCAAAAGCCCTTGCCATTTCCGTGAACCGTGGTAAAATAGAATTATTCCTACATTTGTAGAAAATATGTAACAGGAGGTATGAAAAAGTGAAAAAAACTTACCAGAGACTTCCGGAATCAGAGTTGGATATTATGCTCGTTCTTTGGAATAATACTCCGCCAATGACCAGACCGGAGATTGAAAAAGTGATCAATACGAAGAAAAAGCTTGCATCAACAACAATTTTGTCATTGCTGACCAGATTGGAGAACAAAAATTTCGTGGAAGTGACGAAACAGGGAAAAATGAATCTGTATACACCCTTGGTTTCGCAGTCAGATTATCAGGCACATGAAAGCCAGAGTGTTCTTGAGAAACTTTATGGGAATTCACTAAAAAAGTTTGTAACTTCACTTTATCATGGAAAGAAGATCAGCTCGGAAGAAGTCCAGGATCTCAGTGAATTTCTTAAGAACCTGGAGGACAGGGAGGAATAGCAAATTATGGAGGTTCTTGTTCTGCACATTCTGAAACTGAATATTATTGCAGCAATAGTAATTTTACTGGTAAAAGTGCTTGCGACTCTGTTTAAAGGACGTGTATCAGCGAGATGGAAGTACTTTATCTGGCTGTTGATTACGATAAGCCTTTGTGTTCCGGTGCGCCTTCCGGCGAATCTGGCACTGGTGGATTTCAAAGTACTTAGAAGCAGTCAACAGAATACGCAAAACCCGAAGATAACGGATTACGCAGTCAGACCAGAGGAAAGTCAGAAGATAACAGAAACCGTATCATCTGCGAGCAATGACATGAAAAATCTGACAGAAATCCCGGAACAAAAGAGAACTGTCAGGTACGAATCAGATAAATGGCTGGGAATTGTGGCTGTGATTTTTGTTGCTGTCTGGCTGAGCGTAGCGGTACTTAAACTGACAGGAGAATTGCTGGCATATTATTTTTCTATAAGGAATCTGGAACGGATGAGTCTACAGGTAAGTGATACGGTGAGTATTCAGATGTACCGTGCAGCGTGTCAAAAGAAGCACGTACGCAGAATACCGGAGCTCAGGCAAAACGCAGGTCTTACCACACCGCTTCTTGCAGGACTTTTACATACAAAATTGTATCTACCAGCAACCGGGTATTCAGCAGAAGAAAGAAAACTTATCTTTTACCATGAACTTACACATTATTGCCATCGGGATCTCTGGTATAAGATGCTCCTTCGAATCTGTGCATCGATATACTGGTTCAATCCCTTTCTTCTTATCATGCTGAAAGAAGCGGATAAGGATATTGAAAATCTGTGTGATACAGCGGTTGTTCGCAGAGTTAATAAAAAGGAACATAAATTATATCGACAGCTGCTTCTCAGGACAGTGGCCATGGAAAATCAGATTCCATATGTGACAGCAAGTCTTAATGACAGCGAAATGGTGTTTAAAGATCGGATTCTGTATATGGTGAACATTCGGAAACTCCGCAAAGGAATTCTTCCGGGAATTCTTGTGACGCTGCTGCTTGCAGGCGGTAATCTGGTATTTAATGTCTCTGCCGGGACAGATACAGTTTCAGTAGAGACGGAGAAGTCTGGTATTGAAAAAAATGCAGATCCAGAGAAAAATAATGTACCGGATTATGCACCGTTTTCTGAAATGGTAACTATGCAGAAAGCTGCTGAAACACAGGACGAAGGAGGAGTGACAGAGAATACAGATACAGAGGATTCTGTAGACGAAGAGGAAAAAGCGGATGCGGAAACAAATGATGAACCTGCCATGGAAAACAGCGGACAGGTAAGTGAAACGACCGATGATGGAATTACCTCTGACAACAACGGGTCTGTTTCATCTTATGAAAATCTGCCAGCAGGCGTACCATATACCAGTGGATTCACTACTACTTCCGGTGTAGCATCAATTGTAGCACCGGGTGGAGGAGATGAAGAATCCAGAGTTCTTTACGATAACGGAGATGGGACCTATTCTGATTATTATGGGAGCCGATACAGTTATCAGGGAGATGGAAACTGGGCAGATGCTAATGGCAATTCATATCGTACCTGGAATGACGAAGATTATTATTCCGGAAACCAACTGGAACAGCATGAACTCCAGGGCAGTAACGGTACCGTTACTGTAAAAGAAACAACAAACGGAGATTATTACTATTGTGACGCAGATGGGGTCGGATACACAGACAATGGTGATGGCACCTGGACGGATGAGAATGGGAACATCTATACAGAATAAACAAAGAAGCAGGACAATGGGGATGCTACCCAATGCCCTGCTCCTTTGTTTATTCAAAATGAAGTTTCTTAAATCTTTGAAGCCGCAAAATGCTGCAAGCTCTTTCTTTGATTTTGATGTTGTGCAAAAAGCCAAAATCTGTTTGGATACCGTTGATGATTCCGGCTCCTGTCTGTCAGCTAGATTTTCCAATGGGATAAATTTACTGGATTTACGCACAAGGCTGTAACATTCGTTGATTAAGATACGGATTAACCAGGTCCGGGCATAGTTATCGTTTTTTAATGTACCGACGTTGGAAAAAGCCTTCACAATTGTATATGGGTAAGAAGTAAGACAGGTGTATAATGTCAACAGAGGGGAAAGATTTATTTCCTCTATTATTAAAAAAATAAAGTTTATTTGGGGATATTTTGAAAAACTGTACGTCTAATCTATGTAAATGAAAATTGCCGGCCGGCTAAAGAAGGTGGTGTTAAAGTGACCAAAGAAGAATTAGGGACGTTGATTCTCAATTCAGAGAGACAATTGTATTCTACTGCCAAAACAATTTTAATTAACGATCAAGATTGTGCGGATGCTATTCAGGAAACGATTGTTAAGGCATTTTCAAAGATTGGAACTTTGAGAAATGACAAATATGCCAAGACTTGGTTGATTCGTATATTGATCAATGAGTGTTATACTCTTTTGAGAAAGTCGAGTAAACTTGTTTCTTTGGAAGGGATGAGTGAAATGACAGAAATTGAGACAGATCAGAGAACTGACTATAGCGACTTGTACAGAGCCGTAAATTCTTTGAAAGAAGAATTACGAATGCCAGTTATTCTGTACTATATTGAGGATTTCAACATAAAAGAGATTGCGCAGATTCTTGAGATAACCGAGGGAGCAGTTCAAAAAAGACTTGCCAGAGCACGGGGAAAGCTTAAGCGTAATTTACAGGAAAGTGAGGAGTTGACAGTATGAGGTTAGAAGATATGAAAAAAGATATTCCTGAAACTCCGGAGTTCATCCACACGATGATCCAAAGCGAAGTGAAAAAACAGCTACAGGACACGAAGGTGGTTAATATTCAGACAAGGAGAGTGAAAAAATGGACAGGTGCCAGAGTGGCTGCAGCAATAGCCGTATGTGTATTGGCTACATCGACCATAGTCTATGCAGGTACCAAATTATATCATATGTTTTTAGAAAAACAAGGAGCCTACAGTATCGTAACGGGAATTAAGGCGGATGGCAGCACAGGGAAAATTAATCTTCCTGAAAGAATTCATGATATAGATATCTCAGCAGGATATATTCCAGAAGGAATGGAATGGATTGATGAATTTCATCTGGAATATCCTGAGCATGATCGAACCGGAGGATTCAGCTTTGCATCTGTGCTTTTAGACGAGGATGATTTGAGCAAAGTAATGCAAGATAAGAATGTTGTTGACTGTGAGGAACGAACTTTTGGCAATTATGAAGGTGTATATCTTAAATATAATGACCTGGCAGAGGATGGATCTTTTAATCAAAGGATTTACCTTCTTCGCCCAGATGTATATCGTGTAATTACTGTTTATATCGGTGATGATATTTCAAAAGAGGATGCCATTAAAGTGGTAGAAAACCTTGTAATCACTGAAAATGATACAATGATTGAAACCGCTGGTTTGTATACGTGGAGCGAAATGGTATCCCCTGAAGAATCATCGGGAGAAGCAGTGATGACTTCTATTGCAGATAATAAATTGCTAATGCATCAGATTGGTGAAGTGTTTGATATATCAGCATCTGGTGAAGACAGAGATGGCAACTATATTGAAAATGATAAAATTTCAGTTTGTGTTGATGCTGTTCAGGTGGAGGACAATCTGCAGCTGCTTGGTCAGAATAATGTGCCGGAAGAATGGACTGATGCAGTTGGAACTGATGGAAATTTAGTAAATAATACGCTGTCTTATATTAAGTCCGGTAATGGCATTGATTCAGTGGATGAGATTGTAAAAACAGAAAGTGTGAAACAAAAGCTCGTCTATGCGACAGTTACTTATACCAATAAGTCAGATGAAGAAATTAACCATATGCTTTATATTGGTACATTGCTGTTGATGGACCATGAAGATGGATCATATCAAATTTACGATCCGACAGAACAGTCCGGAGATGACTACGATCGTGTTATATGGGATGGTGTTGCACGTACAGCTGAAATGACATACAACAGTATATCAGAGGATTATGGAAATGGAGGAAACTATATTTCTTCATTAAAACCTGGTGAGAGTATACAGGTGAATATGGCATGGATCGTAAATGAGAATGACTTGAATAATATGTATCTGAATCTTAACGGTGATGGAGCTGCATATGAGTTTTCAGATTCAATGTTAAAAACAGGATTGGTGGACATATATCAGTAATGAAAATCTTATTATAGAGAAGAGGCTGTCCGTAGTGGGCAGCTTCTTTTAGATGCAGCGTTCGGTACGGATTGCTTAAAAACATCATTCCAGATGCTATACTCTATCATTAACCTGCCAAACATCAATCTGGGACAGTTGCAGATAATTCTTGCCGCAGCAGGCTTGCTCTCCGTATTAGCAACGGTTAGCTGTACGCTATTCCTGTCTGCGAAGTTTAAAGATACCCTGACGGTTTTACTGATCTCTATTGTGGTTCTTTTCATGCCGCTTTTTGCTTATGTGGCGATGGGAGCAACATGGTTCTCCACCATACTTCCATCTGCCGGAATTGGTATGCAGAACAATTTCCTTTATCAGCTGGCGAATTTCAACTATCTGCATATCGGTGGAATGAGCTTCTGGACACCGTATGGATTTCGGCAGGAATTGAATAACTGTGCGTCGCATTCTCGTTACTTAGTGATGAGTTAGGCGCACTTTTTTTAAAAAACGAGCAGAACAAATGTTTGCAAACACTTCTTGCATATGATATAATATAAACATGGAGAAAAATATGTTTAATATCAATAATAATGAACTTTCATATGGTAGAGGATATGTGTATTCCCTACAGTACCATCTGGTATGGTGCACAAAATATCGGAAAAAGGTTTTAAAAGATGGTATTGATGCAGAATGCAAAGAAATGCTCTGTGATCTTGCAGAAGAATATAAATTTCAGATTCTGGCAATGGAGGTTATGCCGGATCATATCCATCTGCTTGTAGATTGCAGACCACAGTTTTATATCTCTGATATGATCAAGATCATGAAGGGGAACATTGCCCGGCAGATGTTTCTTGCGCATCCAGAACTGAAGAAAGAGCTTTGGGGAGGGCATCTGTGGAATCCATCTTATTGTGCAGTAACGGTGAGTGACAGGAGCAGGGAACAGGTATGTTCTTATATCGAGGGGCAAAAAGAAAAACAGTAACCTGAAAGAATCCGTTTTTTATATTTGTAAGAAAGAGGAAAAAAGATGAGGACAGTATCCAGTTATGGTGTAGAATTGCGAAAACAAAATATCCCGATCCGCCAGACACTGGATATTTATCGTTCTGCGGTCAGTTGTCTGATTGAGATCTATGCCCAGATATGGGATGAACTGGCAGTGATCACAGAACCTAAAAACCGTTTCAACACGGCAGAACATCTGGTACATACCACCAAAAAGAACCAGGCAAGGTTTGATTTTGACCTGCGTTTTCCAAAGATGCCTTCTTATCTCAGAAGGGCAGCTATCCAGCATGCCCTGGGAAGTGTATCCTCATATAAGACAAGGATGGAACTGTGGAAAAAAACGGATCAGAAAGGCGGCAGGCCGAAGCTGGTGTGTGATAATCATGCCATGCCGGTATTCTACCGAGATGTGATGTATCGTGAGGATACAGAAGAAAAAGATGGAGCGTGCCTGAAACTTTATGATGGTCATGACTGGAAATGGTTCCGGGTCAGCCTCAGCCATACAGATATGGAATATCTAAGAAAGAACTGGGCAGGAAAAAAAGCTGCAGCACCCGTGCTGGAAAAAAGGCATCGTAAATACTTCCTGCGCTTTTCTTATACGGAAGAAGTGCCGCTTACAAAGACACCTGTAAAAGAACAGATCATCTGCAGTGTGGATTTAGGACTCAATACGGATGCAGTCTGTACCATTATGCGGGCAGATGGAACTGTCCTGGGAAGAAAGTTTATTGATTTTCCCAGTGAAAAAGACCGGATGTACCGTGTGCTGGGACGAATAAGCAGGTTCCAGAGGAAACATGGTTCTGCACAGGTGAAAAGCAGATGGGCCTACGCGAAGCGTCTTAACACAGAACTTGGAAGAAAGATTGCAGGTGCAGTCACAGGATATGCAGAAGAAAACCATGTGGATGTGATTGTGTTTGAGTATCTGGAAATAAAAGGAAAGATATCCGGAAGAAAGAAACAGAAGCTGCATCTGTGGAGAAAAAGAGATATCCAGAAAAGATGTGAACATCAGGCGCATCGCAGAGGGATGCGGATTTCCAGAATCTGTGCATGGAATACCAGCAGGCTTGCCTATGATGGGTCAGGAACAGTTGTCCGCGATCCGGGCAATCACAGTTTATGTACATTCCAGAATGGAAAAAGATATAACTGTGATCTTTCAGCGTCCTATAATATTGGAGCAAGATATTTTATACGGGAACTTTTAAAACCCATTCCGGTAACGGAAAGGTCTTTGCTGGAGGCAAAAGTCCCTTCAGTAAAGCGTAGGATCTCATGTGTATATGCGGACTTAAGAGAACTATTTTTAGAAATGGAACTCTTAAGAGCAGCATAAACACAGGCAGATATACAGCGGACTACCTGTGGTGTGGGAACCTGCCATATCTGGCATGGAAAAAAGCGCATGACTGCGCATATCCTAAGTTACAGGCGTATCCGCCGATATTTAGCCTTGTCGCTTAAAGCGGCTGAGGAGCATGTGACTTTAGTCATGTGAGATCCACAAGAAGCAAGGAATCTATACCCATATGCAGTCTGAAGCACATGTACCTTGGTTTCGCGTTGTATTTGAGATGACAGATGGAAGTTTGATGGAATTTCAAATGCAACAGGGAGATTTTCGTGAATTGGAAAAAGGCGATCGAGGTATGCTGACTTATCAGGGAAATCGGTATATATGTTACCAAAAATATAAATTTAAAAGTGAAGCACAGGAGGAAGAAAAATGTTAAGTGAAAGCATTGCAAAACTGGTACAGTATGGAATTACAACAGGTCTGACACCGGAATGTGAAAGAAACTACACAACAAATCTTCTGCTGGACGTTTTTCATGAGGATGACTATGAGAAACCGGACAACATTGAGGAATCTGTTAATCTTGAAGCAACATTGGGTGAATTGCTGGATGAAGCCGTAAAAAGAGGACTGATCGAAGACAGTATTGTATACCGGGATTTATTTGATACCAGATTAATGAACTGTCTGATGCCGCGTCCAGGCCAGGTGCAAAAAGAATTCTGGGATAAATATAAAGAAAGCCCAAAGGAAGCAACCGATTATTTTTATAAACTGAGTCAGGACAGCAATTATATCCGCAGATATCGCGTAGAGAAGGATCAAAAGTGGAAGGTAGACAGTCCATACGGTGAGATTGATATTACCATCAATTTGTCCAAACCGGAAAAAGATCCAAAAGCAATTGCCGCGGCAAGGAATGTAAAATCCGGAAGCTATCCGAAATGTCTTCTTTGCCCGGAAAATGAAGGATATGCGGGACGTGTTAATCATCCGGCAAGGCAGAATCACAGGATTATTCCGATCACAATCAATGATACTCCTTGGGGATTCCAGTATTCTCCGTATGTATATTACAATGAGCATTGTATTGTATTTAATTGCCAGCATACTCCAATGAAAATCGAGAGAAATGCATTCATTAAACTGTTTGATTTTGTAAAACTGTTTCCGCATTATTTCCTTGGATCTAATGCAGATCTGCCGATCGTAGGCGGATCGATCTTAAGCCATGATCATTTCCAGGGTGGACATTATACATTTGCAATGGCAAAAGCACCAATTGAGCAGCACGTGGTACTTTCGGGATTTGAAGATGTAGAGGCTGGAATTGTAAAATGGCCGTTATCTGTACTTCGTATTCGTCATAAAGATTCTAACCGTTTGGTAGATCTGGCAACACATGTGCTGGAAGTATGGAGAGGTTATACTGACGAAGCAGCATTTATTTATGCTGAAACCAATGGAGAGCCTCATAATACAATTACACCAATTGCACGTAAAGTAGGGGATATCTACGAATTGGATCTGACATTAAGAAACAACATTACAACAGAAGAACATCCGCTGGGCGTGTATCATCCGCATGCAGAATATCATCATATTAAGAAAGAAAATATCGGTCTGATCGAAGTTATGGGACTTGCAGTTCTTCCAGCCAGATTAAAAGGTGAGATGGAACTTCTGGAAGAGTATATTCTCGAAGGCAAAGATATTTCTTCAAATGAACAGATTGAGAAACATGCAGAGTGGGTTAAGAAGTTCCTTCCGAAATATCCGGAAATCACAAAAGAAAACATCCATGGCATTCTTCAGAAAGAGATTGGAATCGTATTTACCCATGTTCTGGAAGACGCAGGAGTATACAAATGTACGACCGAGGGAAGAGAAGCATTTATGCGTTTTCTTGAAACATTATAAAAACTGAAATAAAAGGATTTTTGGGAAAATGGGAGGTAAGTGAAACCTCCCATTTTTTTAGGGCAGCTACTCTTAAGAAGCATGGATCGGGCAGTTGCATTATACGAAAGTATGGAATTGCGGGGATTCCATGGGGAGTTTTATTATGCAGAGAAAGTATATAACAAACTTGTATCCTGGGGATATGTGATTTTCTGGGTATCAGTATTTATTTTGATGAGAACATGCTCAGTCACAGTGCTGCTGGGAAGAATGTTTGTATAGAAAGTGTAGACGAAAATGATAAAATTTGAAAATGTAGTATTTGGATATGGAGAAGAGAAAAATGCCTTGAATTATGTGTCTTTCCATATCAGTGAAGGAGAACAGGTGGGTCTGATCGGAGCCAATGGTGCAGGGAAGTCTACGCTAATGAAGGCAATGCTGGGACTGATCCCTGCAAAGGGAAAGATCACTGTTGATGAAATAGAAGTAAATCAGGAAAATTCAAGTAGAATCTGGCAATGCCTGAGGTATGTGTTTCAGGATTCTGATAATCAGATGTTTATGCCGACGGTTTATGAAGATATGATATTTGGACCATTAAATTATGGTAAGAGCAGAAAAGAAGCAGATCAGCTTGCCAGGGAGGCCTTGGAAGAACTGGACCTTATACATTTGAAAGACCGCCAGAATTATAAGATGTCAGGTGGCGAAAAGAGAATGGCTGCCATAGCCACCATCCTTGCAATGAACCCAAAGGTAATGCTGATGGATGAACCATCAACAGCATTAGACCCAAAGAACCGGAGACGGCTGATACGGATCCTGCAGAAGCTTCCGACAACAAAGATCATTGCAACCCATGATCTGGAGTCTAAGATGACTGCTGCCGATGCTGATATCTATATCTGTTTTGTCAGAATCAAAAAACAGGTTGCTGAATAGGCATAATCTATATTATAATATATTTATAGCTAAGCTCACTTGGAGGTGATAACATGCCATTATTGAAAGAAGAAGCTTATACTATAGATGATATATATGCTTTACCAGATGGAGAAAGAGCAGAACTGATTGATGGTCGTATGTATATGATGGCACCACCAAGCCGAAAGCATCAGCGTATCTCAACAAGACTTGTCAGTATTATTGATCGTTATATTGAAGAACATAAAGGAAAATGCGAGGTCTATGCTGCACCATTTGCTGTTTACTTGGATGAAAGAAGTAATACCTATGTAGAGCCAGATATTTCTGTAATTTGTGATCCAGATAAGCTTGATGATAGAGGATGTAAGGGCGCACCTGATTGGATTATTGAGATTGTGTCACCTGCAAGTAAGAAAATGGACTACCTGTTGAAGCTTCTGAAATATCGTTTCGCAGGTGTTAAGGAATATTGGATTGTTGATCCTGAGAAGAATCGTGTTATAGTATATAATTTTACCGGTGATGAAAGTGTTAATGATTATACCTTACAGGATTTTGTTAAAGTGGGAATCTATGAAGATTTTGTGATTGATTTCGGAAGTATGGAATTATGAGTGATAATATGACAAAACGTGCAAAAGAATATATGAATGCAGATTTCGTATACGAGGATTATAAAAATCTGGCAGAAGCACAGAAAATAGCAGACGTAGAAGATGTGACAGCAATTTCGGAACGATTAATTAAACAGAATATGGAAGCATATAAGGAGCTTGCTAAATGATAATTTTGAATAAAGAACATAGGGAGATTTATTCAAGAGAAGTTACCAGAGAAATACCAAACAGTGAGACTATATCTGCAATTAATGAAGTACAACAGATGAAACAGAATCCTTCTCTAGGAAAATCGTATACAGATATAGACAAAATGATGATAGATTTGACAATATAAAAAGCTTTATTTTCATCGAAGGGAGCATATAGAATGGATTGGAATTTAAAGATTACAGATATGGCAGGTGCTACACCAGAACATTCATCAGTTATTGTCAATTTTGTGGCTGCGGTCAGATATCAGTTAAAAAACAGCACTTGTTATGTTTATTCCGATAATGTACAGTACCGTTTTAAAGATGCTGAGGGAAATAATAAGATAGTCATTCCTGATGCCTCTATAAACTGTCGTACTAAATCCAGGAGAGGGAATACATTTACAGATGCCCCACGCTTTGTTATGGAAGTTTTATCTCCATCAACCGAAAAATATGATCGTACAGAAAAGATGGAATTATATGCGCAACAGGAGATAGAGGAATATTGGATTGTTGATTGGCGTACAAAAACAATAGAGATTTATGAACTGGACTATGATGAGAATGATATTCCCAAATATTATCTCTGGAAAACTATTAGCGAAGAAAACAAGGATGAATTAAGATTGGTTCATTTTCCCAATATTAAGATAACCTTTGAAGATCTGTTTGATGAGATTGACTACTAAGATATAGTATGGAATTGTAGGAGGTGAGTGAATATGCCATTACTTGAAGAGGAATATAGAAAAGAAGAGAAGATCAATGGTGTGATTTATGATATGTCACCGTCACCAAATTATCAGCATGGGATTGTAGATGGTAATATTTATTCCATTATAAAAAGTGGATTAAAAGGAACATTGTGCTTGGTTTTCATGGAGAATCTGGATTATAAATATCATGCACAGGAGAATAATGATTATGTGATACCAGATGTGATGATTATATGTGACCGTAAGCATTTGAAAGGTGGTTCCTATACTGGTACACCCAGATTTATTGTGGAAACTCTTAGTCCTGCGACTGCATTGAGAGATAAGACTGTCAAAAAGGAGCTTTACCAGAATGCAGGAGTTGAGGAATACTGGATCATTTCACCAAGAGAGCGGGCTGTAGAAATCTACTATCTGGAAAATGGTAAATATGATTTGAAATACAGTTACATTCTTCAGGATGATTCAGAAGAAGAACATTATAATGCAGATACAGTGGTGACATTGAAAGACTTTCCGAAAATCTCCATGACATTAGCGGAGATGTTTGAGAACGTAGAATGATCACAATTTAATATGAGCAGTATGAAAGCCCTCGGGAGTTAATCCAAACGAAAAGGAAAATAGTTCTTTTGAATTAATTAAGTGTTATAAAGATAATATTTTAATTGGGATAAAATTAGATAAAGATGGGGACTATTTATATGTTGCAACTATGCATGAAGTACAAGAATCAAAAATAGTAAGACGTTTGCATAGTGGAAGGATTAAGGAAGTTATTACTGAGTGTGAAAGTTACTGTTCACACACCACTGTCCCGCGAGGTGTTTTGGCATGAATATGCCAAAATCCCGAGACATACAAGCCAAAATTCAAAATTCCATTGCCGCAGGCAATCTGGAATGAATTTTGGCTACGTTACTGTGAACGGAGTGAACAGTAACGTGTGAAAAAAACAGCACTGAAAACAGAAAAAATAATCCTGACAAAGAAGAAATTAAATAGTATTTTTTTTTATAGAAAGTGAATATGATAATAACAAGCATAATTATTTTTGAGGTCAGAAAAGGTTCCTGAGGCACTCTGAAAAGAGTACCTGAGATGATGGATACACCGCTCATCCAAAAATAATTATGCTTTTATTAAGGATGTAAGAGACTATCGTAATAGGTAGTCTCTTTTCTTATGCAATTTTTTAAAATAATATCATAATATAATAATACATAAGGAGGTTTTACATGTCAGATTTTAAAATAAAAGTGACGGCAGATCTTGATACGTCACAAGTAGAAGCGAAACTAATGACTTTGCAAAATAGAAAAATAACGATACAAGCCAATGCGATATTGTGGATTTTAGAACTTGTTTCTTATCTTTCGGTACTCTCTTGGGGAATATCCTTTCAGCTTGTGGAAAAGCCGGCTGAAATAAAGCTGATTATCATACCCGACGATTTTAGAAATTTCATTGATGGAATAGGTTGTTGTTTCAAGTAACATCTGGGCATTGTTAATTCGGATTCCCACAATAAACTGCATTGGTGTAGAACCTGTGTATTTTTTGAAGTTTCGGATAAACCAGCTGACACTCATTCCACGTGAGGCAGCATAATCATCTATGCTAATATTCTGGTTATAATTTTCACTGAAAAAGGTAACTGCGTTATCCATCTCGTGATCCAGGTATTCATTTTTCGAGATATGTTCCCTGGTCAGTTCCCGATGAAAGATGATAAGAAGATGACGGAGCAGAAGGACAAGCATGTCCTCATAATTATCTTGGCAACGCTGAAGCTCGATGATAATACGCTTGAAAATCTGTTCGTATTCCATAGAGGTTCCGACCTGAAATACACGCTCTTTATCCGGGAATCCATATTGCCGTAGGATATTTTTTACATTGTTGCCTGTAAAATGAATCCAGTATACTTCTGTCTTATCTTTTCCATAATATTCATATTTCTGAAGTTCCTTCGGTCTGTACAGTACAATATTACCGGCGGGGACAATCGTTTCGTTATCCACATTGTCAAAATGAAAATGCCCACAACCAGCAGTGATATAGATAATCTGATAATCCAGGCGTCCCCTTGGACGGTAGGTTGGTAACTTTGGATGGCTGGAAAGGCGGTAAGTACCGCAACTTCCTACAACCAGTGGGCGACTTTTGTCTTTGAAATCCATATGGGAGTGGTTTAAATAACCGGTATTCATATACATATGGTAGCACCTCTTTTCCTTTTTTTGTTATTGTATCATTTAGTGCATATTTTGTCTAATCCAATTCATAGACATGTTTTGCAGATTAGGATAAGATATATATAGCAAAACAGAGAAGCGTAAACATAAAAGTAAAAGACAAGGTTTGCTGTGGAAAAACAAAGTGTAAAAAAATGTATATGTATTAAAGGAGAGTTATTTATGATTGTACCACGTTATTATGAGGATTTAAGCGTACTGCATGAAAATACAATGCCAGCCAGAGCCTATTTTATTCCAGCATCCAAAAGAATGGATAACCTGGTGGAGCACAGGGAAGAGTCAGACCGAATGCAGTTATTGAACGGAACTTGGAAGTTCCAGTATTTTAACAGTATCTATGATGTTCAGGAACCCTTCTTTGAGAAAGATTATGATACAGAAAATTTTGATGAGATTCAGGTTCCGAGTGTATGGCAGATGGCAGGATATGACACACATCAGTATACAAACATCAGGTATCCGTTCCCATTTGATCCACCGTATGTACCACAGGATATTCCATGTGGAACATATGCACATACCTTTGTTTATCACAAAGATGAAAATGCACCAAAAGCTTTCTTGAATTTTGAAGGAGTAGACAGTTGCTTTTATGTATGGATTAATGGCTCTTATGTAGGGTATAGCCAGGTTTCTCATATGACCAGTGAGTTTGATATCACCGACCTCCTTCGGGACGGAGAGAACAGCATAGCGGTTCTGGTCATGAAGTGGTGTGATGGTTCCTATTTGGAAGATCAGGACAAATTCCGTATGAGCGGTATTTTCCGGGATGTGTACATTTTGAAACGCCCAAAACAGGCAATCAGTGATTATCATATTAAAACAAGAATTGAGGATATGCTTGCAAAAGTAGAAATTGAAATGAAATTCTACTCTCCGTTAAATGTAAAAATTTCGATTGAAGATAGAAACGGAGCAGTTGTAGCAATAGGAAGTATTGCTGAAGAAGGAACAGCTGTATTAGAAATCGCAAGTCCGGAACTTTGGAATACAGAAAATCCATATCTATATAAACTGATTCTTGAAACAGAGAATGAAGTAATTGTAGATCACATTGCATTAAGAAAGATAGAGATTAAAGACCAGGTTATTTATTTAAATGGACAGAAGATTAAATTCCGTGGTGTCAATCGACATGATTCTGATCCGGTTACTGGATTTACAATCAATCTGGAACAGATTACAACTGATCTTACGTTAATGAAGCAGCATAATTTTAATGCGATCCGTTCCAGCCACTATCCGAATGCACCATTTTTCTATGAAATGTGTGACAAGTATGGATTCATGGTAATAGATGAAGCAGATATTGAAGCTCATGGTCCATTTATGATCTACAGAAAAGAAGACACCGATTACAATCGGTTCAAACGATGGAATGAGAAGATTGCAGATGATCCGGTATGGGAAGAGGCAATCGTTGATCGCGTAAAACTTATGGTGGAACGTGACAAAAACCGTTTCTGTATTGTTATGTGGTCAATGGGAAATGAGAGTGCTTATGGCTGCAACTTTGAAAAAGCACTGGAATGGACAAAGAATTTTGATCCAGACCGCATCACACAATATGAGAGTGCAAGATACCGTAATTATGATGAAACATATGATTACAGCAATCTGGATGTGTACAGCCGGATGTATCCGGCGCTTTCCGAAATTCAGGAATATCTGGATAAAGATGGAAGCAAACCCTTCCTTTTGGTAGAGTACTGTCACAGTATGGGAAACGGACCTGGAGATTTTGAAGATTACTTCCAGATGATTCAGGATAATGATAAAATGTGCGGCGGCTTTGTCTGGGAATGGTGTGACCATGCGATTGCTCATGGAACTGCTGAGAATGGAAAGACTATATATGCTTATGGGGGCGACCATGGCGAAGAAATTCATGATGGCAACTTCTGTATGGATGGATTAGTATATCCGGACAGAACGGTACATACAGGACTTTTGGAATACAAGAATGTTTATCGCCCGGCAAGGGTTATTTCCTATGACAAAGAAAGCGGAGAACTGGTGCTTCATAACTACATGGATTTTGATGACTTGAAAGATTATGTGAAGATCAGTTATGAACTGACGCAGGACGGGCTTGTAATCAGCAAAGGTAAACTCCCAGAAGTTTCAGCAGCACCACACAGTGAAGGAAAAATAAACCTTAAAATCAATGTGCCAGAGAGTGGAAAATGTTATTTAAAATTTATTTACCATCTGAAAAAGGAATTGCCACTGTTGGATGAAGACCATATCCTTGGATTTGATGAGATCGAAGTAAGCCAGAAGGATGCCAAATGCCAGTTAGCAGAAAAATGGGTTGAAAAAACAGTGACGGATTCTGAATTACAGGTGAGTGAAGATGATACACAGATTCATATCAAAGGTCGTGAATTCGCATATACAATCGACCGACGGACTGCACTTTTTACAGAGATGAAATTTGCAGGTCGGGAATATCTGAACCACCCGATGGAATTAAATATCTGGAGGGCACCAACAGATAATGATATGTACATCAAGTCTGAATGGAAGAAAGCCCATTATGATAAAGCTTATACAAGAGCTTACACGACAGAGGTCGTGCAGGGAAAGCATGGTGTGAAAATTACAAGCCATGCATCCGTTGTGGCAGAGACAGTACAGAAGATTCTTGATGTGACGATCACATGGAAAATAGAAGCTGCTGGAAAGATTGATGCAGATATTGCAGTAACAAAAGATGATGAATTTCCGGACCTGCCAAGATTTGGTGTGAGGATGTTCCTGGATAAAAAACTTTCAGCTGCACGATACTTTGGAATGGGACCACAGGAAAGCTATTGTGACAAACATCAGGCTGCGAGCCACGGTTTGTATCATGCAAATGTAGATGATTTGCATGAGGATTATATTCGCCCACAGGAAAATGGAAGCCATTATGATTGTGAATATGTAGAGCTTAACAACAGCCGATATGGAATTGTGGTATCTGCGGAAAATGCCTTCTCATTCAATGCTTCTTATTATACGCAGGAAGAACTTGAGAAGAAAACGCATAATTATGAACTGACAGAATCAGATAGTGTAGTATTTTGCGTTGACTACGCATTAAATGGCATTGGTTCTAATAGTTGTGGTCCAGTTGTATTGGATCAGTACCGATTTGATGATGTATTATTCCGGTTCCAGTTTACGCTGATACCGTATGTAAAGGGATAATAAAGTTTCATGTAACTCGTAAACAAAGAAGGATAGTCTGATTGCAATGTAAAGTCCGGATATACAGAGCAATCAGACAAAAACAGAGAAAAAAATATAATTAGACATCATACGGTTAGACATATTGAGATTCTAAGTGCGATGAAGATGAGGAGCAAAGAAATTCGATGGAAGAAAAAAAGTATTTGAAATGGTATAACAAAATTGGATATGGATCAGGTGATATTGCAGGTAATGTAGTCTATGCCTTCCTGACATCTTTCATGATGGTCTATCTGACGGACTCAGTAGGACTTGCTGCAGGTGTCGTAGGTACCCTGATTGCCGTATCAAAACTATTTGATGGTTTTACGGATATATTTTTTGGATCAATGATTGACAAAACACACAGTAAAATGGGAAAAGCGAAGCCATGGATGCTATACGGATACATTGGTTGTGCCATTACGCTGGTCTGCTGCTTTGCAATACCAGTCAGCTTTGGAACAACGGCTAAATACGCATGGTTCTTTATCTCTTATACACTGTTAAATGGTGTGTTTTATACAGCAAACAATATTGCTTACTCAGCACTTACGTCACTGATTACAAAGAACAGCAAAGAGCGTGTGCAGATGGGATCTTACCGTTTTATTTTTGCATTTTCAACAAGTCTTCTGATTCAGGCGATTACAGTTGGATTTGTAGATAAATGTGGTGGAGATGCTGCGGCATGGAGAACGGTTGCTATTATCTATGCAATCATTGGTCTTGTCATAAATACGATTTCAGCACTTTCTGTTAAGGAACTTCCTGAGGAAGAACTTAACGAAGGAGAAGTAAAGGATGATAATGAAAAGTACGGAATGGTACAGGCATTCAAGCTTCTTGTTAAAAACAAATATTACATGATGATTTGTGGAACATATATTTTACAGCAGTTATATGGTGCCATGATTGGAGCTGGCATTTATTACATGACATGGGTACTGAAAAATAAGAATTTGTTTGGACAATTTGCATGGGCAGTTAATATTCCACTGATCATTGCCTTAATTTTTACACCAACCTTAGTTGGTAAGTGGAAAGGTATGTACAAACTGAACTTAAGAGGTTATGTTTTAGCAGTCATTGGTAGAGCACTTGTTGTTATTGCCGGATATATGGGCAGTGTTCCGCTGATGATGGCGTTTACAGCTCTTGCAGCCCTAGGTCAGGGACCATGGCAGGGAGATATGAATGCAGTTATCGCATCCTGCTCTGAATACACTTATCTTACACAGGGAAAGAGAATTGACGGAACGATGTACTCTTGTACTTCTCTTGGCGTAAAAATCGGTGGAGGTATTGGAACCGCTGTTGTTGGATGGATGCTTGAGTTCAGTGGATATGTCGGAACAAATGCAACTCAGCCGCAGTCTGCACTTGATATGATGCAGTTTATGTATCTTTGGCTTCCGTTAATCTTTGATGTATTGATTATGTTTGTACTTTCAAGAATGAATGTAGAAGATGCAAATAAAAAACTGAAAGCAGAAAAAGAAATTGCTGCAGATGAAGTAACAGATGCATCGGACATAAATTAGAATTGACAGGAGAAAGCGTTGTCTGGTCATTGCTCGATGAGACAGTGCTTTTTTCTATATATAAAGTGATTGAACTGTATTTTGAAAATAAAAAAGGACCACTTCATTTTTGTGAAATGGCCTTAAGAAAATATTCAGTTTTCACAAAATAGTCCTTTTAGTATTTATACATGGTAAGGATGCTCAAAATATTCAGTGTAGAATACTAAAAGGTCATTCAGATATTTTTTTAGGTTGCTCATTTGCAATTCCTCCTTTCCTTATTTACAAGTTGATTATAAGATAGGTGTAAAAGGATTGCTTGCCAAATCGAAAGAAGATATAGACAAATGTTGCAAAGGGGAGTATTTCATGCAGTTAAAATATGTTGACACAAAAGAGGAGATCATAGCAATAAATAGGAAGTCAAAACATATTGAACCACATCTTCATAATGCACTGGAGATCGTTTGTGTAACAAGTGGAGCATTAGAATTTGGTGTCGGACAGGAACTATACCATATGGAAAAAGGAGATATAGGCTTTGTATTTCCAGATGTTATTCATCACTATCAGGTACTGACACCCGGTGTAAATAAAGCGACTTATCTGATTGCATCGCCATTTACGATAGCCAAATTTGCAGATATCATGCAATCCATGGCTCCTGAATACCCAATCATCAAAGAGGAAAAGGTTGAACCGGAGGTATATAGGGTTATAAATGCAATTTTAGAGACAGAACAGTCGGATATTACTGTTGCACAGGCATATCTTCAAATTGTGTTGGCACGCTGCATAGGAAAATTAAATTTGGTAGAAAAGAGTAATGTGGGGAGCAACGATCTTATTTACCAGACAGTTTCCTATATATCAGCAAATTTTAAGAAGAAGTTTTCTCTGGAAGAGATGGCAAAAGATCTGGGGGTGAGCAAATATGTTTTATCCAGACTCTTTTCCAAAACATTCCATAGAAACTTTAATCAATATCTTAACGATGCAAGGCTGAACTATGCATGCCATCGTTTGGAAAATACGAGTGATTCTATTACAAACATTTGTCTGGATAGTGGATTTGAAAGTCAGAGAACATTTAACCGAGTATTTAAAGAAAGATATAAAATATCACCGAGTGACTACCGGAGTACATGTCTGAAAGATATGTTGTCATAACATATAGATTAATAAATTCAATAAAAATCTGATTATCAGTCTGAAATAAGTATCTCTGGGTGTTATTTATAATATGGGGTAGTGGTTAATTATTATGTCATGTATGAATGGAGAAGAAACAAACGGAGAACTGCTTCAGAAAAAGAAGTAGACAAACTGTAAATAAAGAAGTTAAGAGAGGCTGTTACTTTAGAAACTATTTAAAGAAGTAATAGAAGTCGGGGAAGCGTTAGAAAAGATACAAGAAACATAAATCAATATTGTTCGTTCTATTTTCAGTAACACATTTCGCAATGCGAAAAATAGGTTGCTGAACAGTCGTTGCCTATATTATAATGAAGCTATAGCACCCTGTTAAATAATACATTTGAGAAAGTTCAACTTTCACGCTTTGTTGAGCCAGATCAATATACATTATTTACGAGGAGTGCTACAGGTACAATAAAAAACGGACAAGAGGCAGACTGATATGGAAAATAAACTAGAACATTTAAAAGAATATCTGAAGGGACTTGGCAGTGTAGCAGTTGCTTTCTCAAGTGGAGTGGATTCTACATTCTTATTAAAAGTAGCTCATGATGTGCTGGGTGATAAGGCGATTGCGATTACGGCTCAATCCTGTTCTTTCCCGAAAAGAGAGCTGAATGAAGCGAAGGCATTCTGCGAGAAAGAGGGGATTCAGCATGTGATCTGCCAGTCTGAGGAATTGGAGATTGAAGGATTTTCAAAGAATCCTCCGAACAGATGTTATTTATGTAAAAAAGAACTGTTTGAGAAGATTGGCGATATTGCAAAAAAGAATGGGATTGAATATATTGCAGAGGGATCAAATATGGATGATAACGGCGATTACAGACCAGGTCTGATCGCCGTAAAAGAACTTGGAGTTAAGAGCCCGCTATGTGAGGCGAAGCTGACGAAAGCGGAGATCAGAGAATACTCAAAGGAACTGGGGCTTCCGACTTGGGACAAACAGTCATTTGCCTGTCTGTCCTCCAGGTTTGTCTATGGAGAGACCATCAGTGAGGAAAAGCTTGGAATGGTTGAGAAAGCAGAGCAGCTTTTACTTGACTATGGATTCCATCAGGTACGTGTCCGTATTCACGGTTCACTTGCAAGAATTGAGATCATGCCGGAGGAATTTCCGAAACTTCTGGAAAAAAATGTCCGAGAGGATATTGCAAAGAAATTTAAGGAGTATGGATTCACTTATGTGACCATGGATATTCTGGGATATCGTATGGGAAGTATGAACGAAACACTTGGCGAAAATGATAAAACGACTGCAGATAGCAGCCTTAAGGGTAAAAACGAATGACAGTAAAAGAGAGAATAGCAGCACTTCGTGCACGCATGAAAGAAACAGGAATTGATGCATATCTGATTCCTACAGATGATTTTCATGGTTCAGAATATGTAGGTGAATATTTCAAATGCAGAAAATATATCACAGGATTTACCGGTTCTGCAGGCACTGCGGTGATCATGCAGGATATGGCAGGATTATGGACGGATGGACGTTATTTTATCCAGGCTGCAGATCAGCTGGAGGGAACAGGAATTACTTTATTTAAAATGGGTGAACCGGAAGTTCCCACAGTTCATGAATTTCTGAAAAAAAATCTGACACAGGGAAGGTGTCTGGGATTTGACGGACGTACTGTCAGTGCAAAAGAGGCAGCAGAATTGGAGAAAATGCTGGATGAAAACGGTGTGTCTCTCAGTGTTGATCACGATCTGGCAGGCGATATATGGGAAAACCGTCCGGTACTTTCCTGTGAACCGGTTACAGAGCTGGATATAAAATGGGCAGGAGAATCCAGAGCTGATAAATGCGCAAGAATCCGCAAAGCAATGGAGAAGAAGGGTGCAGATTTATTTGTACTGACTTCTCTGGATGATATTGCCTGGCTGTTAAATATACGTGGGGGAGATATCCACTGTTGTCCGGTGGTTCTTTCTTATCTTGTAATGACAAAAACAGAGATCAGACTTTTTGCAAATGAGAAAGCCTTTCAGACAGACGTACTGGAAGCGCTGGAAAAAGATGGTGTGACCCTTTTTCCCTATGACGGTATCTATGAGTATGTGAAAACATTTAAAAAGGACAAAAAAGTTCTTCTCTGCAAAAAGAAAGTCAACAGTCGTCTGGTTAGCAATATTCCGGCAGACACCCGGATTCTGGATGAAGAAAATCTTACACTTCTTCCCAAGGCAACGAAGAATCCTGTTGAGGTGGAAAATGAACGCATTGCGCATATCAGAGACGGAGTTGCAGTTACAAAGTTCATATACTGGTTAAAGAAGAATGTTGGAAGGATTCCGATCACAGAATTAAGTGCAGCAGAAAAGCTGTATGAATTCCGTTCGGAACAGGAGGATTTCATAGATAACAGTTTTGATCCGATTATTGCCTATGGAAAGCATGCTGCTATTGTACATTATTTTGCAACACCCGAAACGGATATTCCTCTGGAACCATCCGGCTTTCTTCTGGCAGATACAGGAGGACATTATAAAGAGGGAACTACTGATATTACCCGTACTGTTGTCATGGGACCGACTACTGAGGAAGAGAAAAAGTACTTCACAGCAGTTTTGCGGGGAACTCTGAATCTGGGAGCTGCCAGATTTCTTCATGGCTGTACCGGTGTAAATCTGGATATTCTGGCGAGACAGCCGCTATGGGAAATGGGAGAGAATTTTAAACATGGAACCGGTCATGGAGTAGGATATCTTCTGAATGTCCATGAAGGACCCAATAGCTTCCGATGGAAAATTGTTCCGGGTGGAAATGCAGTGCTGGAGGAGGGAATGATCACCTCTGATGAGCCGGGATATTACAGAGAGGATGGATTTGGAATCCGTCATGAAAATCTGATGGTCTGCAAAAAAGCTGAAAAAACAGAGTATGGTCAGTTTATGTGTTTTGAATTTCTAACTATGGTACCTTTTGATCTGGATGGAGTGGTGCCGGAACTGATGAGTGCCCGGGAACGTAACCTTCTCAATGATTACCATGCACAGGTATATGAGAAGATTTCTCCGTATTTGAACGAAGAAGAAAAAGAATGGCTGAAAGATGCTACCCGAGCAATCTGATAAAAATAAAAAAATATTTTACAAAATCAAAAAGAGGAACAGCCGTGATGGACAGCTGTTCCTTTTTGATTTATTATCTGGCTTGTTTTATTCAGAAACTTTTGCAAACTGGCTGTTATATAAAGTATGGTAAAATCCACCTTTTGCAATCAGCTCATCATGAGTACCCTGCTCAATGATACTTCCGTCTTTCATAACAAGAATCAGATCTGCATTTCGGATGGTTGAAAGCCTGTGAGCTACGATAAAGCTTGTTCTTCCCTCCATCATTCGTTCAAACGCTTCCTGAATTTGTAATTCTGTTCGTGTATCAATACTGGAAGTGGCTTCATCCAGGATCAGCATCGGAGGCAGACAGAGCATAACTCGTGTGATACACAGCAGCTGTTTCTGTCCCTGGCTTAAGCTGTCTTCGTTGAGCATGGTGTCCAGTCCTTTAGGAAGCCTCCGGATAAATTCCCAGCTGTGGGTAAGCTTGGCTGCTTCGATGATTTCAGTATCTGTAGCTTCCGGTTTTCCAATCGAGATATTGTCGCGGACAGTTCCGTTTTTGATCCATGTTTCCTGAAGCACCATACCATAGCTGCTTCTGAGAGAATGGCGGGTAATGTCTCTGATCGGTTTGCCGTCAACGGAAATAGATCCGAAATTTACATCATAGAATCTCATCAGAAGGTTGATAAAGGTTGACTTACCGCATCCGGTAGGTCCTACAATGGCAACGCGCATACCTGGTTTTACATGGAGATTAAAGTCCTCAATCAGTTTCTTTGATTCATCATAATGGAAGCACACATTCTTAATATCTACTTCACCCTTTACATCTTTCAGTGTCTCAGAAGCCTCTGCAACTTCCGGTTCCTCCTCCAGCAGATCGAAGATTCTGCCTGCACAGGCAAGAGCATTCTGAAGTTCTGTAACAACGGAACTGATATCATTGAATGGTTTCATATACTGGTTGGCATAGGAGAGAAGTACGGAAAGTCCTCCGACTGTCAGTCTGCCTCCAGGGATAATGAATGTACCCACCAGTGCAACACAGGCATAAATAACATTATTGACAAAACGGGTGGAAGGGTTTGTCAGGCTGCTGTAAAAAACAGCCTTCAGACTGCATTCCTGTAATTCTTCGTTAACCTTTGCAAAGCGTTCAGAAGATTTTTCCTCATATCCAAAAGCCTGAACAACCTTCTGGTTTCCAATCATCTCTTCGATGAGAGCAGTCTGATGTCCTCTGGCATCGCTTTGCTTCCGGAACATCTGGAAGGTATGGGAAGAAATAAATTTGGCCACCAAAAAGCTTACGGGGGTCAGGACAATGACCATCAATGTAATCCAGAAATTTTTGGAGAACATGAAGATCAGTGTTCCGATGATCGTTACGATTCCGGAAAAAAGCTGGGTAAATCCAAGCAGCATACCATCGGATAGAATATCTGTATCTGCGATAATACGGCTGATGATATCTCCGGTACTGTGTCCGTCAAGGTAAGAGAGGGGAAGTACCTGAATGTGTCGGATGGCTTTGGCACGGATATCCTTTACTGTCTGGTAGGTCATGCGGTTATTGATCACATTCATAAGCCACGTGGCAGCAGAAGAGAGGATGACCATTACAAGGATACGTGACAGGTAATACCACATCATTTCGAAGTTTACCTGATGTTGGGCAATGACCTGATCAATGGCATTTCCGAATAGGATTGGGACATACAGCTGAAGGATAACGGAAACTGCTGCCAGTATGATACTGAGGATCAGCAGAAAACGGTATCTTCCGATGAAACGCAGTACTTTAAGAAAAGTTTCGCTGCTTTTGCTTTTAGCAGGATCTTTTATTGTTAATCTGCTCATACAGTCACCTCCTTCATTATATTACCTGCAGATACAGAGGAGTATCTGGCTCTTTCTTCCGGAAACTGAGAGAAGTAGATTTCCCGGTAAGTATCACAGGTACGTAGCAGTTCAGCATGAGTACCCTTACCTGCCAGAGTACCGTTATCAAGGACAAGGATCAGGTCTGCCTGCTGAATGCTGGAGGAACGCTGGGATACCAGAAATGTAGTTACTTTCCAGTCAAGTCTGTTGAGAGACTTACGCAGTGCTGCATCAGTGGCAAAGTCCAGGGCACTGGCACTGTCATCCAGGATCAGGATTTCAGGTTTTTTTACCAGGGCACGGGCAATGGTAAGTCTTTGTTTCTGGCCGCCGGAAAGGTTTTTACCGTTCTGTTCCAGCATAAAATCAAGCTGTCCCGGTTTACCCTCTACTACCTCTTTTCCCTGTGCTGTGGTAAGTGCCTGCCACAGATCCTCGTCAGAGGCATCTTCCCGGCCCCATTTCAGATTGTCCCGGATAGAGCCTTTGAAAAGAGCTGCCTTCTGTGGAACAACGCCGATTCTGGAGCGGAGATCACTTCTGGTGTAATTTTCAATATTCTGACCATCCAGCAGAACAGTTCCTTTGCTGGCATCATAGAATCTGGAAATCAGATTTACCAGAGTGGTCTTTCCGCTTCCTGTACCACCGATAATACCTACGGTCTGTCCCTTTTTTACAGAAAAACTGATATGGGAAAGACTGGGGGCACCGGCTTTGCTGTACTCAAAGGTTACGTCATTGAATACGATGGCATTTTCAGAAAGTGATGCATCAGCAGTTGCTGTTGCAAGGTCCTTCGATATCTGAGCAGAATATGTGGAGGAAGAGGGGTAATCCATAGTAGATTTCACTTTCAGGATATCTGCCACACGTCCTGCGCAGGCTGCAGATTTGTTCAGGGTGATGATCAGGGAGGCAAGCTTGATCAGTTCCACGATCATCTGAGCCATATAGTTATAAAGGGCAACAACCTGTCCCTGCTGCATACCGCCAAGATTTACTTCTACTCCTGCTTTCTGGATCAGAATAACAGTAGCAATATTGATCAGTACATAAGTGACCGGATTTAACAAAGCGGAAAGCTTTCCTACAAAGAGATTTAACTTTGTCAGCTCCTGATTGCGGGTATCAAATTCTGCAACTGCCTCTTTTTCGCGGCAGAATGCACGGATAACGCGGACGCCTGTAAGGTTTTCTCTGGTCAGTCCGGTTACTGTGTCCAGTTTTCCCTGTACCTTTTTAAACAGAGGAATACTGAAAAACATAATGACAAAGACAACCAGAAACAGAAACGGGATCGCAACAGCAAAAACCAGAGCACATTTAAAATCAATGGTAAATGCCATGACCATGGATCCAAGTACGATAAACGGACTTCGAAGAAGAAGACGAAGCCCCATGTTCAGTCCGTTCTGGACCTGATTGATATCGTCGGTAAGTCTTGTGATCAGGGTGTCTGTTCCCAGGGTATCCAGCTCTGTAAAAGACAGATGCTGTACATGGTCATAAACTGCCTGTCTTAATTTAGTGGCAAAGCCCACGCTGGCTTTGGCTGCAAAGAACTGAGCTGTAATGCTGCTGGCAAGACCAAGAGCTGCCATTAAAATAAGAATAAAAAATCTCTGGACAATGTATTTGTTGTCATGGTTTGCAATACCTACATCAATGATCTGTGCAATGACGATAGGCACGATCAGGTCAAATACAACCTCCAGAAATTTAAAAAATGGCGCCAGGATGCTTTCTTTTTTGTAGTTTTTTAAATAAACTGCCAATGAACGCATTTTAAAAATTCCTTCCTTTCGTAAAAAATCTTTCCTATATTATTTCTTCCTTTTTTTGAAAAATAATACATTCAAAAGTGTATCATTTGAGACTTTTTTGTCAAGAAGAATGTGCAAAAACAGCTGAACTTTGGAGAAAATTCGTTACTGTTCACTCCGTTCACAGTAACTTAGCCAAAATTCATTCCAGATTGCCTGCGGCAATGGAATTTTGGCTTGTATGTCTCGGGATTTTGGCATATTCATGCCAAAACACCTCGCAGAATAGTGGTGTGTGAACAGTAACGAAAATTCAACTTGACTTCCCAAAAAGATATTATTAAAATATTCCGTGGCACTATTTGTGCACTGACAATTGATAAATTATTATTACCATAATGAGGAAGAGACAGACTATGGAGATTATTGAGACATTTGGTCATTATGTGGAAAATCTGACGGATAAAAAGCCTCAGTCAGCCCGCCGGCTGTTAAAAACCGGTTGGGGGGCGCAGAATCTGAAGTTCCGTTACATGCAGGACAAGAGACTGATGCCTGCAGACAGGCATCTTGCAAACCTGATGATGGATACCATGCTGTGGCCCCTTCAGAAACCGGAAGATTCTGTTATTGTAAGTATTTTTACACCCTGCGAAATGATGCAGGAGGTGGGATTACATCCCTATAATGTAGAAGGATTTTCCTGCTATCTTTCTGCAAGCAAAGCAGAGAGGGCATTTTTGCAGCAGGCAGAGAATCAGGGAATTGCAGAGACACTGTGCAGTTATCACAAGACATTTCTTGGTGCAGCGCAGAAAGGACTTCTGCCAAAGCCTAAATGTATTGTTTATACCAACCTGACCTGCGATGCTAACCTGCTCACCTTCCGTACCCTGGCAGATTTTTACCAGGTACCTGTATTTGCCATTGATGTACCATGGAATCAGACCACAGAGAATGTACAGTATGTGGCAGATCAGTTAAAGGATTTAAAAATATTTCTGGAAAAAAATACAGGAAAAACAATCTCTGAGGACAGATTAAAGGAACGTCTTGCCTGCAGTAAGCGGACTCTGGAGAATTACAAAAAATATCAGCAGATGCGTGCAGACAGATATGTGCCCTCTGATCTGGTCACACCCTTGTATGCAGGAATGACAAACAATATCCTTCTGGGAACAGCAGAAGAAGAGAAGTATACACAGATGCTTCTTGAAGATATTAAGAAAGCACCGGCAGCGAAAGGGAAGCACATTTACTGGATGCATACCATTCCATTCTGGTCGGATGCAGTGCGCCAGGAGCTTTGCTTCAGTGAGAAAGCCCAGATCGTAGGATGTGAACTTGCAGAAACCTGTGAGCCGGATTTTGATCCTGAGAACCCCTTTGAAGCAATGGCAGAAAGAATGGTATATCATTCACTGAACGGAAGTGCCCTTAGAAGGATTGAAGCCGGTATCCGCCATGCGAAACAGGCAGGAGCAGACGGTGCTGTGTGGTTTGGACATTGGGGATGTAAACATACGCTTGGTGCGGCACAGCTTGCAAAGAAGAAGTTCGAGGAAGCCGGTCTGCCCCTTTTGATCCTGGACGGTGACGGGTGTGATCGAAGCCATGGAGGAGAAGGACAGACTTCCACCAGGCTGGGAGCTTTTCTGGAAATGCTGGGAGGTGCTGAGAATGAATAAAACTTACTATGTCTGTAAATATACCCCAATTGAACTTCTGGAATCTCTTGGCGGGGAATGTGAGAACTTTAATCATATGCCGGAGGGATTTGACCTGGCCGATCAGGTTTCACATCCCAATATCTGCGGTTTTGGAAAAACACTTCTGGAAGGAGTCATGGAGGGGAAAATCAAGGAACTTGTCCTGGTGAGCTGCTGTGATACTATCCGGAGTGTCTATGACATTCTGCTTGAAAGCGGCAAGCTGGATTTTCTCTATATTTTGGATGTGCTTCACTGTGACAGTGCCTGTAGCAGAGAGCGTATGGCTGTACAGTTAAAAGGGCTGGCGAAGGCTTATGCACAGTACAAAGGCACAGAGTTTGATGCCGGAAAATTCCGGGCTGCTTTCCATGCACAGGAGAAAATCACAAAGTCCCATATTGCAGTGCTTGGCGCCAGAATGGGGCAGGAATTATTTGAAATGACCAGCAAAGCTATGCCTCTTCCTGTAGAGAATGATACCTGCGTGCATAACCGTTCTGTGGGAAATATACTTCCACCGGAGGGTGCTTCTTTTGATGAGCTGATGGACTGGTATGCAGGTGAGATTCTGGGGCAGATTCCATGTATGCGTATGATGGACCCGACAGGTCGTAAGAAGCTTTATAATGATCCGTCTGTTGCGGGGATTATTTATCATACAGTGAAGTTTTGTGATTTTTACAGCTTCGAATATGCTGAGATCAAGAATCATACAGATGTACCTCTTTTAAAAATCGAATCAGATTATACTATTCAGAGCAGCGGTCAGCTTCTTACCAGACTGGAAGCTTTTGCAGAGAGCATTCAGCCTGAAACACTGGAGCAGACCATAGATGGAGACACAAAAGGAGAGAGAAAAATGGGAAAAGGTTATTTCGCAGGGATTGACAGTGGTTCTACCAGTACAGATGTGGTGATTTTAAATAAAGATCATGAGATTGTGACCAGCATTATCTTGCCTACAGGAGCAGGAGCTGCTATCGGAGCAGACCGTGCCCTTGCAGAGGCATTGAAGGAGGCCGGATTGCAGAGAGAAGATATTGATGCGCTGGTTACTACTGGATACGGACGTACAGCTATTAAAAATGGTGATAAGAGTATCACAGAGATCACCTGTCATGCAAGAGGTGCGCATTTCCTGAATCCGGAAGTCCGTACTGTTATTGATATTGGCGGACAGGACAGCAAGGTGATCCGACTGGATGAGAACGGTGCAGTTGCAAATTTTGTTATGAATGACAAATGTGCGGCAGGAACCGGACGATTTCTGGAAATGATGGCACGTACCATGGAAATGAATCTGGATCAGATGAGCGAATGTGGGCTGGAATTCAAAGAAGATATTACAATTTCCAGTATGTGTACAGTATTTGCAGAATCAGAAGTTGTATCCCTGATCGCCCAGAATAAGGCAACAGATGATATTGTCCATGGCCTGAATAAGGCGGTTGCCGTAAAGACTGCCGCCCTTACCAGACGTGTGGGCGGTGAGGAGAAATATATGATGACCGGTGGTGTTTCTAAGAATAAGGGCCTGGTAAAGACACTGGAAGAGAAGCTTGGAACAAAGCTGGTGATCAGTGACAAGGCTCAGCTTTGCGGTGCACTTGGCGCAGCACTGTTTGCGGCTGATATGGCTGATGTATAAAAATTATTTAAATATCCAGGGATTTTACAAGGTGGAAATCTCTGGAATTTTTATACTTTTTTTATAAAAGTTTAATTTTCTATTGACGAGTTCAAATTTAAGAGCTATAGTATACCACAGTAACAGCAAATTAACGAGGTGAAGTTTGCAGGAAAGAGGAAGCCACACAAAAGGCTATACCCGCCGAAGGAGTAAAACTCTCAGGTTCCCTGGATGCAGGGAAGAACTGCAAATGGATCGTTTCTCTGGAGACACCCGTTAGATCGGGGGCCGAAGGTGCAAATAACACGGAATGCTGATAACTTCCCACAATTGGTTATCTGACCCGTGTCTTGAATCTCTCAGGCAAAAGGACAGAGGATGCTTTATCATCCCCGCTGATTCATATGAACTATATGAACAGTATTTTCTGAACTTCTGATTTTTGAAACGGTCTGTTATTACTTTGTTTCCCAGCTGTACAATATATTACACTTTTTAAAAGAAAAAGGAGATTTATTATTATGTGGGAAGCGATCAATTCTTTTTTGACAACAGTAGACAATCTGGTCTGGGGCGTGCCCCTTATGGTCCTGATCATGGCAGGTGGCATCCTGTTAACTGCCAGACTTGGACTTCTTCAGATGCGAAGACTCCCTCTTGCATTGAAATGGATGTTTAAGAACGAAGAAGAAGGCGATGGTGAGATTTCCAGCTTTGCAGCTTTATGTACAGCACTGAGCGCCACAATCGGAACCGGTAATATCGTCGGTGTTGCAACTGCTGTCTGTGCCGGAGGTCCCGGAGCTTTATTCTGGATGATTCTTGCAGCATTCTTCGGAATGGCAACAAAATTTTCCGAAGGTCTTCTTGCAGTGAAATACCGTGTGGTAGCAGAAGACGGTCACAGCCTTGGCGGTCCTTTCTATTATATTGAGAAAGGTATGGGAACAAAATGGAAATGGCTTGCAAAGATCTTTGCATTCTTTGGTGTATGTGTAGGTCTTTTCGGAATCGGTACATTCAGTCAGGTAAATGGTATTTCCAGTGCAGTTCAGAACTTCTTTGATCCGAACAAATCAAACTGCGTAAATATTCCGTTCCTTGGAGAGTATTCCTGGGCAGTTGTAATTTCTTCCCTGATTCTTGCAGCCTGTGTTGCAGCAATCCTCATCGGTGGTCTGAAACGAATTGCAACAGTCAGCCAGATTATTGTACCGTTTATGGCGGTGATCTATCTGATCTTCAGTGTAGCGCTGATTCTTTTAAACGTTACAGAGATCCCGGCAGCTATCGTAACAGTTGTGAAGGGAGCCTTTAATCCGTCAGCAGTGACAGGCGGTGTGGTAGGAACAATGATCGTATCCATGCAGAAAGGTGTGGCTCGTGGTATTTTTTCAAATGAAGCAGGTCTTGGTAGCGCACCTATCGCAGCGGCAGCAGCTCAGACAAAAGAGCCTGTACGTCAGGGTCTTGTAAGCATGACTGGTACATTTATTGATACGATCGTGATCTGTACAATGACAGGTCTTTCCATCGTACTGACAGGTGCATGGCAGGTAGAAGGTCTGGAAGGTGTTCAGGTAACAACCTATGCATTCCAGCATGGACTTCCGATCCCTGGACAGATTTCTGCATTTGTATTAATGATCTGTCTGGTATTCTTTGCATTTACTACAATTCTTGGATGGGATTATTACAGTGAAAGATGTCTGGAATATCTGACAAACGGACATAAGAAAACAATCCTTACATACCGCTGGCTTTACATTCTGGCAGTATTTATCGGACCGTACATGACAGTAAGTGCTGTATGGACGATCGCAGATATCTTCAACGGACTGATGGCGATTCCGAATATGATCGCATTGTTCGCATTAAGTGGAGTGATCGTAAAAGAAACAAAAGCGTTCTTTGCAGCAGAAAAGCATAAAATGTAAGGAATCAAAAGTAATAAAATAACAGAAAACAGTAAATCCTCTGATTATGGAATTTATAGCAATCCTGATCAGAGGATTTTTTTGCTTGCATTTGACTGATTATGACTTTTTGTGCAAAGTAAACCAAAATCAGTCATTATTTTTATGAATTAGTTTGATTGACTTTGGATGAATATGACAGTATACTAAGATTATAAACAAAAAACAGTCATGAACATGCAGAAAAGACATGACAATATGTACTTTTGGAATCTTTTGGTGCAAGTGAAATAAAGACTCCGAAAGGATACCAATATAAAACGGGAGGGAAAGAAGAGATGATTTACACAGTGACTTTTAATCCATCTCTGGACTACATCGTTTCGGTAGATGATTTTAAACTGGGGATGACAAACAGAACAAGTTCAGAGCTGATGCTTCCGGGGGGAAAGGGAATTAATGTTTCCACAGTTCTTATGAATCTTGGGATTGAGAACACTGCACTTGGATTTACCGCAGGGTTTGTAGGGAAAGAAATTATCCGTAGATTACATGAGATGGGAGTAAAATCTGAGTTCATTCAGATCAGTGAAGGGGTTTCAAGGATCAATCTGAAACTGAAATCTATTGACGGAACCGAGATCAATGGTGCAGGACCGGTGATCAGCAAGGATAAAGTAGAGGAACTGATGAAGAAACTGGAAGAGCTTGGAGAAGGCGATGTACTTTTCTTGGCAGGCAGCATTCCATCTTCTATGCCGGATGACATGTATGAACAGATCATGGCAAGGCTGGATGGAAAAGGTGTGATGATCGTAGTTGATGCCACAAAGGATCTTCTGGTCAATGTTCTGAAATATCATCCGTTCCTTGTAAAACCAAATAATCATGAACTGGGCGAAATCTTCGGTGTAGAATTAAAAACAAGAAAAGATGTAATTCCTTATGGAAAGAAACTTCAGGAAAAAGGTGCAAGAAATGTGCTGATCTCCATGGCCGGCGAAGGTGCAGTTCTGGTAGCAGAGGATGGACAGGTATTTGAAGAACCTGCACCAAAAGGCAGGCTGGTAAATGGTGTGGGTGCAGGAGATTCCATGGTAGCAGGATTCGTTGCAGGCTGGATGGAGAAGAAGGATTACGAATATGCATTCCACATGGGAATTGCAGCAGGAAGTGCAAGCGCATTTTCTGAAAATCTTGCAACAAAGGAAGAAATAGAAGCGGTTTATCGTCAGATAACCGAAAAATAATAAAGGGGGAAGAAGAGATGAGAATAACAGACCTGCTTGACAGACGAAGCGTATCGTTAACAGCTGCTCCGAAAACAAAGTCAGAAACTCTGGATATGGCAGTTGATCTGATGGTAAAGAGTGAGAAGATCAGCGACCGTGAGGCTTATCGTAAACAGGTATATTTAAGAGAAGAAGAGAGCACAACAGGTATTGGCGAGGGAATTGCCATTCCTCATGGTAAATGTGATGCAGTTAAGAAGCCGGGACTTGCGGCAATGGTCATCAAAAATGGTGTAGAGTTTGAAGCTCTGGATGACGAACCTGTAACTTTATTGTTTCTGATCGCAGCGCCGAATACAGAGGATAACATTCATCTGGATGTACTCAGCAAGCTTTCTGTGATGCTGATGGATGAGGAGTTTACAGAATCTCTTCGCAATGCATCTTCAGTAGATGAGTTTATGGATATTATTGACAGGGCAGACAGTGAAAAGAAAGATATTGATGAGAGACTGGCAGATACCGGATCAGCAGAAGGAACACAGGCGAAGATCCTTGCTGTTACTTCCTGTCCTACCGGTATCGCACATACGTACATGGCAGCAGAAGGAATTGAAAAAGCTGCAAAAGCAAAGAACTGCTTTGTGAAGATTGAAACCCGCGGATCCGGTGGTGCAAAGAATGTGCTGACAGATCAGGAGATTGCTGATGCAGACTGTATTATTGTCGCAGCAGATGCCAAGGTTCCAATGGAACGTTTCGATGGTAAAAAAGTGATCGAATGTCAGGTATCCGACGGAATCAGTAAGGCAGACCAGCTCATTGACAGGGCAATCAACGGGGATGCACCGGTTTACCACGCAGCAGCAGGTTCCCAGACATCTTCTGCCGGTAATAAATCCGGCGGCAGTGTAGGACATAAGATCTATATGCAGCTGATGAATGGCGTATCTCATATGCTTCCATTAGTTGTAGGCGGCGGTATCCTGATCGCCATTGCATTCCTGATCGATGGATTAAGTGTAGATTTAAGTGCACTTCCGGCAGATCAGAGAGCAAACTTCGGTACCATTACTCCGGTAGCAGCTCTGTTTAAAGGAATCGGTAATACAGCATTCGGATTCATGCTTCCGATCCTTGCCGGATTTATTGCAATGGCAATCGGTGACAGACCGGCACTTGCACTTGGTCTGGTAGGCGGTATGATGGCAGCCAACGGTAAATCTGGTTTCCTTGGAGCTTTGCTTGCAGGTTTCGCAGCCGGATATATTATTCTTGGACTTCGTAAATTATGTGATAAACTTCCCGAAGCACTGGAAAAGATTGCGCCTGTTCTGATTTATCCTGTAGTGGGAATTCTTGTTATGGGATTGTTGATGACATTTGTTGTAGAACCAATTATGGGTGGCATTAATACAGGGTTGAATAATGCCTTGACAGGAATGGGAAGTTCTAGTAAAGTAGTTTTAGGCATAGTGCTTGGTGGAATGATGGCTATTGATATGGGCGGCCCATTCAACAAAGCAGCCTATGTATTCGGAACAGCTGCAATTGCAGCTGGTAACTATGATATTATGGCAGCAGTTATGATCGGCGGTATGACACCTCCCTGTGCAATTGCACTGGCAACACTGCTGTTTAAGGATAAGTTCACAAAAGAAGAAAGAGATGCAGGTCCTACTAACTTTATCATGGGTCTTGCATTTATCACAGAAGGTGCGATTCCGTTTGCAGCGTCTGATCCCCTTCATGTACTTCCTTCCTGTATCGTAGGATCCGCAGTGGCAGGAGCGATTTCCATGGCATTTGACTGTACATTGATGGCACCACACGGTGGAATTTTTGTATTCCCTGTAGTTGGAAATGCAGTTATGTATCTGGTTGCATTGGTTGTGGGAACAGTAATCTCTGCAGTTCTGCTTGGCCTGTTAAAGAAAAAAGCAGCATAAGCAGTGAAATAAAAAAGCAATAATGAAAAAATTACAATAAAAACATGGAGGATATCAAAATGAAAGAATTTAAGTATGTAGTTACAGACAACGAAGGAATCCACGCACGTCCGGCAGGAGAGCTTGTAAAACTGGTAAAAGGCTTTGAGTCAACTATCTCTATTGAAAAAGAGGGTAAAAAAGTAGACTGCAGAAAACTTCTTGCACTGATGGGACTTGGCGTTAAGAAAGGTCATGAAGTAACATTCACAATTGAAGGCGCTGATGAAGAAGCAGCATACGAAGCAGTAAGCAAATTCATGCAGGAGAACCTGTAATTCACAGAATTAAATATAAGAAACTGACAGACAGGAGATGATGCATTCATCTCCTGTTTCTGTTATAATGAGATATCAGGTTACTGTTCACACACCACTATCCCGCGAGGTGTTTTGGCATGAATATGCCAAA
>NZ_JAJDML010000159.1:0-686 GCF_020594215.1 Blautia sp. DFI.1.216 | reverse complement strand
ATTCTATTCCTCCTGTGATGGAAACCTTAAAAATATCAGTAGCTACCTGTTCTTCCTTTTTCGGACGAAGATAAACCGTTGTACCTTCTCCGGGCATAATAACCCCCGTTTCATAATCATCAAGGTACGCCCAGAAATGTTCCGTATTCTCAAAATCAACCGTAACAGGATTTTTTCCATTGTTATATATCCATATACTGCGTTTTGGACACATAAACATATCCGGATCCGGATCTGTATTATCCCACCAGTCGTATTCTTCAGGGGTAATTGTGAGAAATCTCGTACCGCTATTCGGTCTGCAGTTCACCTCATAATCCTGATCAGATGCGCCGCGAATAAGAACCCGTATCCTACACTTCGCCTGAATGCCTTCTTCTGTTTCCATGACAAAGGTTTCTTCATGAATTCCCGGAGAAAGATTTTTCTTTACATAAATATCCGCTGCAACAGCTTCTCCGGGCTTAACCTTATTCCCAACTTCCATTGGAAACCTTCCCTGAAACGGATAATCAAACGGCTCAAGTGTAAAATCATTCAATTCTGAGATAGATTTGATATGCCAAGCCTCTGTGCCTGTATTTTTTATCTCCAGCCTTTCCCACCCCCAACCACTGCCGTTTACTCCAGTCTGTCCCAAATCAAGGATTTCACTAGAAACTGTCGCCTCATATTTCTCATATCTC
>NZ_JAJDML010000158.1:0-689 GCF_020594215.1 Blautia sp. DFI.1.216 | reverse complement strand
GAGATATGAGAAATATGAGGCGACAGTTTCTAGTGAAATCCTTGATTTGGGACAGGCTGGAGTAAACGGCGGCGGTTGGGAAAGGCTAGAGATAAAAAATACAGGTACAGAGAGCTGGCAGATCAAATCCATTTCAGAATTGAATGATTTTAGACTTGAACATTTAGAGCATCCATTATTATATGAGGGAAGACTTCCGATGAAAGTTGGGAATAAGGTTAAGCCCGGAGAAGCTGTTGCAGTGGATATTTATGTAAAGCCAAATCTTTCTCAGGGGATTCATGAAGAAACTTTTGTCATGGAAACAGAAGAAGGAATTCAGGCAGAGTGCAGGATACGGGTTCTCGTTCGTGGGGAATCAGAGGAGGATTACGAGGTTAACTGTGTACCAAATAGTGGTACGAGATTTCTCACAATTACTCAGGAAGAGTACGATTCATGGGATGATGTAGAACCAGAGCCGGATATGTTGATGTGCCCATCACGGTTGATTACAATATGCAACAATGGGCAAAAACCTGTCACAGTTGATTTTGAGGATACGGAACATTTCAGGGCATGGTTCTATATTGACGAAGACACGGGAGTTGTTATGCCGGGGGAAAATACGATAATTCAGGTTTTTCCGAAAGCAGAAGAACAGGTAGCTACTGATATTTTTAAGGTTTCCATCACAGGAGGAATAGAAT
>NZ_JAJDML010000157.1:0-697 GCF_020594215.1 Blautia sp. DFI.1.216 | reverse complement strand
CTGTTTCTTTTTATTTTACCCTGATTCTTCTTCCCCAGGATACCCAGTCTCCGTAAGCTTTCCTTCCGTTAATTTTGACCCATGGGCGGACTTTCAGAGTATAGGTTCCGGGCTTCACGCCTGTAATCCTTGTATAGGTTGTCCGATTGTTCCGTTTATATACGGTGGTTCCGCCTGTAGATCTCAGTTCCATATCTGCTCTTGCAAATCCTTTTGGTACGCCAACTGTTACAGACACAGCTCCTTTACTTGTTTTTACAGTTTTAATCTTCACCCTCTCTGTGGGAATTCCGTTCTTTACTACTACTTTTACTGGATAACTCCATGCCCCAAACCTTTTCCCGGACACATTTCCATCATAATAATCCCTGTTGTACGCATGGATTCCCAGATAATACGTGCCGTTTTTTACATTTGTGAAGGTGATGGTCTTTGCATCCTGATTCTTCGCCACCTTCACATAATTCTCAGGTCTGTCAACCCAGCTTTTCTTTGTCAGAACCGCATCGAAACCTTCGCTGTTTGCGCAGTCATAAGCCACTGCCTTAATAGTTGACCCCTGTACTTTCACATCTTTTATCGTTGCTCCTTCCGGATAAGGCGGTGCAATATGAGGACAATTCTGGGAAATTATATAAGATAATTCTATTCCTCCTGTGATGGAAACCTTAAAAATATCAGTAGCTACCTGTTCTTC
>NZ_JAJDML010000156.1:0-748 GCF_020594215.1 Blautia sp. DFI.1.216 | reverse complement strand
TTGCGAAGCCCCCGTTCCCGGTTCCACCATGTGGGGCAGGGGATTTTTTCTTCCTCCAGCCGTCTGCGGATATAGTTCGGACCATGACCGTTTAGGGCATATCCGAAAATCAGCCGCACAATCGGGGCGGTTTCCTCGTCAATGAGCAGATGGTTTTTGTCCTCCGGGTCTTTCCGATACCCAAACGGGGCAAGACACCCGGTAAACTGTCCTTTCTGCGCTTTCAGAAGATAAGAGGAATGGACTTTCTTGGAAATATCCTTGCTGTACATCTCGTTCAGGATATTCTTGAACGGGGCGATGTCGTTGTTATCCCGCAGGGTGTCGATACCGTCATTCATGGCGATATAGCGGACACCGTTTCTTGGGAAAAAGTCCTCAATCAAATGCCCTGTTTGCAAATAGTTACGCCCCAGTCGGCTGAGGTCTTTCGTGATGACAAGGTTGATTTGCCTGCGCTCAATGGCTCTCAACATTCTCTGTAAATCAGGACGCTCCATATTAAGACCTGTGAAGCCATCGTCCTGATAGACTGCCACAACCTCCCATCCCTGCTTTTCGCAGTATTTTTCCAGCATATCACGCTGGTTTGCGATACTGGCACTTTCGCCTTGCAGGTCATCGTCCTTTGACAGCCTGCAATAGACCGCCGCACGATAGCCCCCGGCAAGTGCTGAACCGATTGTTCTGTATTCCATTTCGTTCATCATAGCCATTTACCCACACAATCCAGACGGTATCTGGCTCT
>NZ_JAJDML010000155.1:0-768 GCF_020594215.1 Blautia sp. DFI.1.216 | reverse complement strand
CTGTAAAGATAAGTTTCGTTATTTAAATTCAATGGAAGAAAATCTGTAGATGTAGATTTCTTTTGCATTGTGCGTTTTATTCCAAGCTTCAATAAGCAGTTTTCGTGTTTCATCATGCAACATAATAATCACCTCTTGACTCTATCATAGACCTGTTGTCAAGAATGTGCAGTATTTTTTGGGAGTGCTATAAGAAACATCCTGAATTTACAGACCGTTACCGTCGCATCAAAGCACGCCGTGGTCACAAGAAAGCCGTCATTGCTGCCGTATGATCCTGACCGCTATCTGGCACATACTCACAGATTTAAAGCCATATACACCGGAAGGTTTTCTTGACTCCCGTCCTGTGAATAAAGAAAAAGTGTTAACTACTTCACAGGCACTTAATCTGCTTAAGCAAAGAGGTTATTTTATCAAAGACGATCCTTTGTCAGTTTCCTGATTAGGTGTTGCGTTTATATTCAATTTTTCAGCCACCTAAAGATGGCTTATTTGTGATGTCAAAATTTATTCTCTATCCACTATCCCTTTGTTTCAAACTTTCAGTTTCCTATTATGTAATCAGTCCGTCTTTTTTGTCCGTTCTGTTTTTTTCTTCTGCTGTCTGGTAGCTCTCTTTCTGTTTTTCAGGTTTTGTAAAGTCAACTTTACAGAATTTACTTTTCTCTTTCTCAAACCAATTTAAACTTTTCTAAACAAGGGGCAGTTGCCTGTTTCTTTTTATTTTACCCTGATTCTTCTTCCCCAGGATACCCAGTCTCCGTA
>NZ_JAJDML010000154.1:0-798 GCF_020594215.1 Blautia sp. DFI.1.216 | reverse complement strand
TTGTTAGGGCAAAGCCCTGTTTGCCATTGTGGAGTTTTTCGCTGATCCGAAAAACGGAGCTTTGGAAAACAAATAAACCACCTGCTATGCAGGTGAGTCAGCATTGCTTCAGCTTACAGAAAAAAACCTCCGGTGGTATAATTAATGTAGGTTCGCCAACCGCACTAATATACACAGGAGGTATCCATATGGATAATAATAGTTTATCACATACAAAGTGGAATTGTAAGTATCATATTGTTTTTGCACCAAAATATAGAAGAAAAGTAGCATATGGAAAAATTAAACAGGATATAGCAGATATTTTGAGTATGTTATGCAAAAGAAAAGGTGTAAAAATTATTGAAGCAGAGATATGTCCAGATCATGTACACATGTTAGTAGAAATTCCGCCAAGCATAAGTGTATCGTATTTTGTAGGGTACTTAAAAGGAAAGAGTACATTAATGATATTCGAAAGACATGCAAATCTGAAGTACAAATATGGAAACAGACATTTCTGGTGTCGCGGATATTATGTAGATACGGTAGGGAAAAATGCAAAGAAAATACAGGAATATATAGCAAATCAGTTACAGGATGATCTGGAATATGATCAAATGACACTGAAAGAGTATATTGACCCGTTTACGGGTGAGCCAGTAAAACGTAACAAATAAAGATAAGCCCGAAAGGGCTTTGTAGGTAAATGATGTTGCGCTTGGCGAACCTATTTCGATGAGTCTTTAGACTCCAGTGCCGGTAATAGACCCTTATAGGGTCAAAGCAAACCACCGGCTAAGCCGGTGGTCGTGATTT
>NZ_JAJDML010000153.1:0-840 GCF_020594215.1 Blautia sp. DFI.1.216 | reverse complement strand
TGGCTTGAAAAACGCCACGGTCTATGTAAGAATATATGGTTCTTCTGGAACAGGCAATCTCATCAGCATGAGATGCGTAGATGTGGGCAATAGATTGTCCTTTTTTGAGAAGCGGTGACAACAGGATGTCCAGTTTCTGTATACTTTCCGGTGTCTGATTGATTCCTTCTCTGCTTGTGGTCCTAAGGGCTTCATAGGTGTCCTGGGCGTATTTTGAAGAATAAATCTTTTTGTCCATCATGCAATTCGTTTTCTTGCTGCATCCATTGCACACATAAGGCGGTTTATTTAATTTCTCACATTCTCTTGGTTTATAAAATTTACAGACATCGCTGCATCTGAATTTTCTGCAGAGGACACATTTGTGCCGGCATTCATTATCACCGCACATATGCATGACATTACATATATTTGTCCGGGGCTTTGAACGATCATAATTATTTGCACAGGGAATAGGGGCAAATGCATCTGTACTTCTTTCCCTGATAATAGAATGACGTCTGACTTCTTTGGATATGGTACTTGGATCCTTGTTTAATTCTATTGCAATACTTCTAAATGAATCACCGTTATTTAAATGCTGTTCGATTATAATACGTGCAGATAAATCAAGATGTTTTTGGTTACCCTTTGGTCTTCCTGTATTCATTTTATCCTCCTTCTGCACAGGCAGGGGATCATCTGCAGTAGTATTTTATAAAAAGAAGAAGGAAAAATCCATGCAGAAGTAAATTCTACAGGTATAGAATTTACTCTTGCAAGGTAGAATTTAAAAATACATTTAAACTTAAATGAAAAACTAAATTCCAGCTGTGGATTATCTCAGTAACTATGCGGGAT
>NZ_JAJDML010000152.1:0-847 GCF_020594215.1 Blautia sp. DFI.1.216 | reverse complement strand
ACCAAAATAAAACAGCTTGGAGACCGGATTTTCGAGAAGATTCTCAGTGAAAAGAATATTGATGCGTTTAATGGAGCCCAGGGGCGTATTCTTTATGTGCTGTGGCAGAAGGATGGTATTTCAATCAGGTCACTCTCGACTAAATGCGGATTAGCGATAACATCTCTTACTACGATGCTGGAAAGAATGGAAAATCAAGGGCTGATAAGCCGTGTTCAGTCTGAAATGGACAAAAGGAAAACGCTCCTGTTTCTGACTGAGAAAGCACATGCCTTAAAGGGCGAGTACGATTCTGTATCTGATGAGATGGGCAGTATTTACTACAAAGGTTTTTCAGAGGAAGAAATTATCCGGTTTGAGGAATGCCTTGACCGCATCAGAAAGAATCTTGAGGAGTGGCAGAAGTCATGAGTATTTGTATCAAAGATCAGATTCAGAACATGAATATCGTCATTGGCTGCACAGTGGGGTGTACATATTGCTATGCCCGCAACAACGTGAAACGCTGGCATATGATTGATGATTTCGCTGACCCTGAATTCTTTCCGGGTAAGCTCAAGATGATGGAAAAGAAACGTCCGCAGAACTTTCTTCTTACCGGCATGAGCAATCTCTCTGGATGGAAGCCGGACTGGAGAGACGAGGTATTTGCAAAGATCCGTGAAAATCCACAGCATCAGTTCCTGTTCCTTACCAAGCGACCTGATTTGCTGGATTTTGATACCGATCTGGAAAACGCATGGTTTGGCGTTACGGTGACGAGGAAAGCAGAACTGTGGCGTATCGACGCCCTTCGGAAAAACGTCAGAGCAAAACATTACCATGTTACCTTTGAGCCGTTATTCGA
>NZ_JAJDML010000151.1:0-873 GCF_020594215.1 Blautia sp. DFI.1.216 | reverse complement strand
CGTAACAAGGTAGCCGTATCGGAAGGTGCGGCTGGATCACCTCCTTTCTAAGGAAGAAGAAGTAGAGTAAAGAATGTGTTTTACTGTTGAGTTATCAAGGAAAATTGAATAACAACATTTCTGGTAGTGATGCGCTTAGGGGACACACCCGTTCCCATCCCGAACACGACGGTTAAGACCTAAGCGGCCGATGGTACTGCACTGGAGACGGTGTGGGAGAGCAGGTGGCTGCCAGATCAAATGGGGATGTAGCTCAGTTGGGAGAGCACCTGCCTTGCAAGCAGGGGGTCGAGAGTTCGAATCTCTTCATCTCCACTGAAATCGAAAGATTTCAAGATGGGCTTATAGCTCAGCTGGTTAGAGCGCACGCCTGATAAGCGTGAGGTCGGTGGTTCGAGTCCACTTAAGCCCATTGGCTTATAAAAATTTAGCCGTGAGGTTAAGTGTTAAGCCTGATATAAATTGTACCTTGAAAACTGCATACATGAAATTTGATTAAAAGTTAATCAAATATCCTTGATACAAAACGTTAAGAGATATGAGAGTATCTCATAAAACGCAAGATAGGAAGACATCGATAACAAAGTTATCAAAAACAATGAGAATCAAACGACCGCATCACCTACGCTAGGGTGATGAAGCGAAAGGTCAAGCAATAAGGGCACAGGGCGGATGCCTTGGCACTAAGAGCCGATGAAAGACGTGATAAGCTGCGATAAGCTTCGGGGAGGAGCAAATATCCCGTGATCCGGAGATGTCTGAATGGGGAAACCCACATGAGCAAACCTTATGTATCCATACGCCAATCCATAACGTATGGAAGGGAACCCGGGGAACTGAAACATCTAAGTACCCGGAGGAAAAGAAAGAAAA
>NZ_JAJDML010000150.1:0-875 GCF_020594215.1 Blautia sp. DFI.1.216 | reverse complement strand
AGAATTGTTTCCTGCACAGCATCCCCACAATCAGAATCATTCTTCAGAATGGACTTTGATATATGATACAGCATGGCTTCTGCATCCCAAACCTCCTTAATAAATACATCTTTTGTCATAACTTTGTCTTCTCCTTTTGTCCAGCCGAATTACTACACGTGTTTGCTTTTTTAATTTTACACTAATTAGATGCACCGAGAAGAGAATTGGTTCTCATAAAATTATCTCAGGATTTTGTAATTTAAAAAATACAGTTTGCACATATACAATGATACAATAAAAATGTAAAAATTATAGCAATTCCTACACGAAAGGGGTCATGTTTTATGAGAAAAAGAAACAATTTTATTTCTGTGTTTACTATGTTTCTGGCAATTGGTTTTGCAATTATTTTCTCCAGACCCGTAAAAGCAACGGCAAATGGGGTCCAATTAAAAGCAAATCGGACATACACAGCATATGATGTTACCGGTGATGGAACGAAAGATAAAATCAGAATCAGAGCAGCCAATCAAACCGACGATGAAACATATACGTCACTTACTGTATCGGTTAATGGAAAAACAGCTTACAGATTAAAAAATACACGTTTTTATAATGTTATAGCAAATATTTATACATTGAAAAACGGACAGCCGTTTTTATATCTCTATGCACCAGCCGAGAATGGTGACGGACCTGTATGTGCATTATTAAAATACACAAACGGAAAGTTCAGAAAAATCCTTGATTTCACTGAAATTATGGCAGGATACGGAAACCATCGCATAGGTGAAGTTACCAACTTAAATGGAAATAAGATTGTAATTACAGAGAGCATCGTTTCTTATTCTCTTGGTATCAATGCAATTAATTTCACCTACGAATATGTCAAT
>NZ_JAJDML010000015.1:0-82935 GCF_020594215.1 Blautia sp. DFI.1.216 | reverse complement strand
TATTTAGTCTGACGCCTAAAGCGTCTGGAAGCACGTGACTTCAGTCATGTGAGGATATAATTCACGAGTGTGGAATAGCAATAAAACAGGAAAAAGCTCTGGATGGTGATAATCTGGTGCTGCGGCTGAAAAAACTGCGGCATCAGAATACCGGACAGGGCTTTTTGTAATATACGCATATGTGGAAAAATTCAGGGACATTAAGAGCTTTTTAAAACCGTATTTACAGAAAATGGAAATAAATATGGTATATTAAAAAAATAAGATGTAATATTCTTATATTTCTATAACAGTAAGAAATTGTACAGAAATGGAGGAAGAGTATATGAAGAATAAGAAAATGCTTGCAATGCTTCTGGCACTTACCGTGACAGCGGCAGGAACACCAGTATATGCCGCGGATTTTTCAGATGGAAATCTGGAAAGTGTGCAGGAAGTGGCAGAACCGGAAAAAATTCTGACGGGAGATACTGCTCTGGAAGAAGATAGTAATGCACAGGAGAATCAGGAAAGTGATGAATCCGGGGTTACGTCAGCAGAGGAAACCGATGAATTTACAGAAGAAGATGTGGCTTCTGCATTTACGGATGACACGGAGAATGAAGTGGCAGAGGCGCAGAGTTCGGATACGGAAAGTGGAAGTGAAGAGGTGACAGGTACCGAAGGTTTGGAGTATGAATATGATGCGGAAACAGATACCTATCATCTGGTAAAAGGTGTCAATGTGGAGAGTGTTATAATTCCGGAACAATATAATGGAAAAATAGTGAGCGAAATCGGTGAAAAAGCATTTGCAGGCTGTGACCGGATAAAAAATGTCAGGGTAAACCGGGACTGGGACCAGGAAACCATGATTATCAGACAGTCTGCATTTGAAGGCTGCATTCATTTGCGAAAAGTTATGTTAAATCGCGTGATTAAGGTAGAAAAGAATGCCTTCAGAAATTGTCCACAGCTTTCTGAATGTGTATATATTAGTATTGACAATCTCTTTATAGACGGGGGAGAATTTATCGAAAGAGATGCATTTGATCCAGATAACAAAGTATGTGTATATCTGGGGGAAGAAAGTAACAATTTTAAAGGCAATAAGCAGTATTTTGTAGCTGGTTTATTTGATGAAGATTATGTATTTAAAGAAAGTGGAGTCACTTATGTTTGTTATGATCCAAATATGACAGGGGATATGGAAGGTATCAGCAGAGAACATGAGGGAACAAGGATTCTGGATGTGCAGGATGAACTGGAGACGGTATTTGTCAAAGATACAAATGTGACAGGAGTGGGAAGAAAAGCGTTTTATGGGAGCGAAAAAATCAAAGTTGTGAAACTGGGAAGTCAGAACAGATATATTGAAACAAAAGCATTTTTTGACTGTGAAAATCTGGAAAGAGTATATATACCGGATACTACAAATGACATTGCGGATGATGCGTTTGATGGATGTAATTCTCTGGTAATTTATACCCCTAAGGGTTCCTATGCGGAAAAATTTGCAAGAAAACATAATATTCCAGTGGTGGTATCTGCAACCTCGCAGGATATCCTGAATGATGTGAAACCGAATCTTCGAGTAACCAAAAAAGAGAAGGATGGAGTTACACTGAAATGGGAAATATCGCAGCCATATCTTGCAGAGGGATATGAGGTAGAAAGAAAAAATGCACAGGGAGAATATGTTCACTGTTCTACGATTAAAAGCAGTGAAGTTAATACTAAAGATATTGAACTATGGAATTATAGTAAATTTTATGGGAAAAATATCACTTTCAGAGTCAAAGCATATTTTGTAGATGAGGATGGAACAATCATATACAGCCAGCCATCAAATACTGTAAAAACAACTTTCTGCCCGGTACAGCCAAAGATTACATCTCTGACAAAGAAAGCAGGGAAAAAGTTAACTGTTAAATGGAAAAAGTCAGATTATGCAATAGGATATCAGGTATGGCGTTCGGTAGATGGAAAGAAAGGTGTTTGCATAAAAACAATCAAAGGCGGGGATGTGACGAGCTTTACAGATACAAATCTGAAAGAAGGCACTACTTATATTTATTGGATTAAGAGCTATCGTATGGACTATCAGAATAAAAAAATATATAGCAGGAGCAATGATTATTCCAAAAGTATTGTGTATTAGTGAAAAAATGATAAATAAGTAAAAACAGCCACCATATGATGAACATATGGTGGCTGTATTGTGGTTAGATGAGACTTAGCTTAATTGGAAAAAGTAAGTCCAGAAACTTTGCTTACAAGATCCGGCTTAGAAGTACTCTTGTTCTGAACAATATACATTATACCGGAAGAAGCAATACAAACAGATTCAATTTCTGAAATTGAAGAATTTGGAATGAAAACTTCGTCAGGGATAAGAGGCTCTTTGACAGATGCATTAGTAATCTTGTCAGGATTAATTCGATAAATTTTGGAAATTTCCACATCAGTACGATGGGTAATGAAAAATAATCCGTGATTAATATCATAATGAATATCCTGCAGAACAGTTACTTTACTAAGATAAAAAGGATTGTTGACCGTGAACTCTTTTTCAGAATCAAAACTTCCATTTTTGAAAGAGCCAATGTAAAAGTGCAGTGTCTGGCTAAATGCAGGTTCTCCGGCAAGTTGCTCATAGTTTAGAACAATAAACTTGTTATTTCCATAATATCCGATACCACCAAACATAGAATCACATTCATATGTTTCTACTATTTTTCCAGTAGAAGGATTAATTTTTGTAATCTGTTTTCTCTCAGGAGTAGTATACCTGTCGTAAGCTGCTACATATAAGAAGCCATTTACGAAAACCATACCATTACAATGTCCCAATTCTGTAAATAATTTTCTTGGGGAGAATGCTTCTGAAAAATTTTGGGAAGAAACATCAGAACTCTTAAAAAGAATACTGATTTTATCTCTAAGAACAGTATCTTTTGTAGTGTGAGTTTTAAAACAATACCCTGTATTTCCATCAAGAGTAAATGCCCCAGGATTGATGCAACTGTAGGTAGAGTTATTATAAGTTCCCACTGCATTAGGAATTTCTGTATCACCATTGCAGGAAAGTGTCATTTCCAGGATACCATCTTTTTTGAAAACCGGATTGGTCGCGCGGAAAATGGCATCTTTAGAATATTTTTCAAGGACGGATGGAGCAGAAGTTGCATTAGTGGATAAATACAAGGTTCCATCATCAGTAATATAGATGGATTTTACAACAAGTTTGCTGTAATTGCGGTTTCCGTTAAATTTGAATTCACTTGTTGGGTAATAGGTGTTTCCATTTTCTACAGAACTCAGTTCATCAGGAATTTTGGCGCAGAGAAGCATATTGTAGATAGTGAATGCACCGTCAGTTTTTTTGTTTGTGACAACAAAAAGACCGTATTTGGAGTGATAAAAAATATCCTGTGGCTGTTCATAACCGGCACTGTTATTTACATAAAAACGTTTCTTTTCCACAAATTTTCCATTGGAAAGGCTGCCAATCATATAGAAGAATGCACCATTTTTCTGCATCTTCTCAACGCCTACGATAAACAGATCTTCATTGTTAACTGTGCCATAATAAGTAATAGACTGAGGAATGTAACCATTGCCATCTTCTGTAACAGTATATTCCGCTGCGATTTTACCGATAGAAGAAACCGGCATCTTGATAATTGTGTTTTTATAGCAGGTCATATAGAGATAGTTATTATGGTAAGTCATACCATGTACAGCATAGGGAATAGAAACAGGCGTTTTTCCATTAAGTGCGTCGAAGCTGGCGGAAGCAATATTTTCAATTACAAAAATATTTGAACTTGTCTGGCTTCTTTTTGCGCAATAGGCAGTTTTTCCATTGATAGCGATACCTGCCATGTTGTCAGCACTTGGATCTGAGTCTTTACTTCCCTTGTCAGGAACAGCCGGTCCGAATACTTTGGAAATGTTGTATCTGGTTTTTGCATTTGTAGACATATAAGTGTCCTCCTTTGATTAATGTTTTTGTGCTGTTGTTTATCAGCTACACTTAATAAAGAGTCAGTAAAACTGAATTTGTAAACCAGGAAACTAAGATAGAAGAAATTTTTTTAAATGTAAAAAGACGTATCGTTTCTAAATCTTATTTACCGGATCAGTTTCAGGAAGGTATTTCGGTCGCAGGTGCCGGAAACAGTTAATCCCTGTGCTTTCTGAAATGTTTTGACTGCTGTCAGAAGACCCGATCCAAAAATCCCCGGAATCTCCACGCCGTTTGGATTGTAACCGTGTAAGAGAAGAAGGATTTCGGCAGCAGTTACCATATACTGACATTCTCCGGATGTAACATAATGTTTTCCAAGTGCTTTATCTGTATTTAAACCAAAGATACCATCGACCACCAGACCGGCACCATAATCTTTGTTCAGAGCTGTCTGGAAGACTTTGATACCGGCTTTTACTGTGGCAGTATCTCTCTGACCGGTGACAGGAATCTGAGCAGAGGTAAAACGATTCGCATATGTCTGACCTTTGCGGACATTTTCTGATTCAGAAGAAGCAGCTGGAGCCGATGGGGAACTGATATCTGTAGTTGCATCTTCTTTCATATAGCGAAGAACGCAGTCCCATCCATACTGATAAAAATAATAATCCTGGACCATGATTTCCATGCCTGTCTGATCTCCGGTTTTTCCACCGCTGACTTTTCCGTTCTCATTGATTCTTGCGGCTACAATTCTGCCATTTCCAATATACATTACTGTGTGATGCAAAGTATTAATGATCACATCACCGCGTTTCATACCGTTTCCGGTTCGGAGATTCACTCTGGAAGTGACATCTGTGAATCCACAGGCAAGAAACGCAGATTTCATATTTCCGGTATAGGCAGCTCCCTTTGTTTTTACAGGAACTCCAGCCTGCTGCCATGCAGAAATAATCAGGGAGGAACAGTCATAATCAGGTCCCCATCTGTACTGCTGATCGTATCCATGAGTGTTGTCATTTGCGATGGCCAGTGCCCATGTTACAGCTTTTTCAATTTTTGTCATTTTCATCATCCTCTTTCTTTTGGTTTTTATAAAGATGGCGTTATTTGCAACACCATAGCAGAAAGAGTAGAAAAATAAAAAAATAGAAACAAAAAAAGCACTTTTGAAGGTGATTTAAACCTTTCAGGGACAAAAAAGTGCTTTTTGAGGACAAAAACTGTATAAAAAGAAAAAAGAGTATAAAATCAATCCTGATGTGAAGCCTGATAAATCTTTATAATATCAAGCATATATTGAGCCTGTCTTTCATTCATCTGCGAAAGAACAGTAACGGCATCTTTGACTGTGGGACTCTGAATTGTTTCATTATGAGGAATAAGATCATAAAGGAAATAGTCGATTCCTACATTTAGAACTTTTGAGAGTTTTATCAGATTTTCAATGCTGGGTTGCGTCCTTCCTGTTTCGAAGCGACTGATCGTGCTGACGGAAAATCCACTTAATTCTTCAAGTTGTTCCTGTGTGATATTCAGATTTATTCTGGCTTCTGCAATTCGTTTTCCAATCGTGTTTTTCTTCATTGGTAAAAAATTCCTTTCTTTATCTGAGTTTAACAGATTGGAAGAAAGATGTATAAGGACATAAATGACGTGCGACTAGTAAAATTTGAAGTGTTAGAGGAGGAGAAAAGTAAAATATGACAGATGCAGACAGAACGGACAAAGCGGAAGAAAGAGAAAATATGTATATTATGATGTTTACACTCCAATCATTGCAAAATTATGGGCTTTCTGTAAAAAAAACTGTAGAGAGAAGTCTGGATTATTTGTGGGAATGGTATCAGGAGTCAGGGGAAGAAAGGTATCTTCTGTTGGCAAAGCAGCATATGCAGGCGTATGTAAATATGGGATTTGCACTTAATGAACAAAATCAGACAATACGTGATATAATAAGTATACTGGATCAGACAATAGCTGATTTCTACCCTAAAGATTCTTTACCTGGAAAGAGAGTGAAACTGACTAAAGCGCAGATTCGCAGTATGATTGGGAGATGGAGGCCGTCCAGGGAGAATCCTATGACAATAGGAGAATTGGTGGAGGATATTATTAAAAAAGTAAAAGAGCACCAGACGGGAAGGTATATTTACCGATATTGCAGAAGCGACTGTACTTCAGGAGAAGATGCGGAAATTTATGAACTGGTAGTAGGCAGGGAGGAGAGTTATTTTTATGATGTAAGGAAATTCAGATTTTATACGTTCATGGAGGAAACAAAGAAATGATACGAATTGCAATACTGGATGATGAGAAAGCAGATCTGGAAAAAGAAGAACAGATTACAAGACAGTATTTTTATAACAGACAGGCAGAATCTGAGATTGCAACATATCAGAGCGTGGAATGGTTTCTGCTGGGCCTCACCGAAGAACAGTTTGATATCTACATTCTGGATGCAGAGATGCCAGTAAAAAATGGAATTGAAGTGGCAAAGGAAATCCGGAAATTATATCCGGAACCGGTGATTATTTATGTTACGAATCATCTGAATTATGCGGTGGAGGCGTATGAAGTCAATACTTATCGTTATATTGCAAAAGATACAATGGAGAAGGGACTGAATGCTGCTTATGAAACATTGCTTCCGATTTTGCTGGCGAAAGAGGAAAGATACTATATTGTAAAGAAAAGAAGTGAATTGGAGAAAATAGCATATTCCGATATCTTCTATGTAAAAAAAGAGGGAAAATGTGCGGTGATTGTTCACAGAAACGGAGAAACGTCTGTCAGAGACAGTCTGTCAGCGGTAGAAAAGGCATTGGGTTCCAGAGAATTTATCGTGGCGGACAGAGGCTATCTTGCAAATATCAGACATGTGATGAAAATGAAGAGCAGAGAGCTTTATATGCGAAACGGTAATATTATTACGGTAGGAAGGGAGAGATTTAAGCATGTCAGGAAGGCTATTTTAGACTACTGGAAGGAGATTTAAAATATGTGGATGGTATTATTATATGGGGTGGCAACGTTTATGGAAACTGGGGTTGGGGTGTGGATGTTTGGTAGGATGTTTCCAGAACGGAAATCCAGTTCAGAATACAGATGGGCAAAAATGATACTTTTAACGCTCTTGATTTTGACAACATATACTATGCATAGAGCATATGGACAAGAATATATATATGAAAAATTTTTTTTTATAGTTGTTTATGCTGGAGTCATGATATCAGATGCTATCTTATATAAATATAGAGATTTTTTCAGAATCAATAAGAAGACCGAAAAAATAATTCTGTTTTCATATATATCAATAATGTTGACGTGGCAGTATTGGGTGTCTTATGTTTCTTTTGGTATTATAGCAATAGCTAATTTGTATCTTCCATTTTTCTTGCTTTTATTTTATAAGTGCGATTTCATTCAAGCATATTTATGGGAAGTTTTATATTTAGTCAATATTGGACTTGCAAAAATTTTGTATATTTACATTATAGGAATGATTAAACATAGAAGAATTGAGAATTTTCTTTTTAGTAAATCTGTACATTTTTATGCTGGTGTTGTGTATCTTTTAATATTCTATGTACTTTTTTTGATTATACAAAAAAATTTTTGCGTGGAGAAATGGTTAAAGGATTTACTGACAGACTGTAAAAAAATGATTTTATTTGTAGCTTTAAGCGAATGTAGTATTTTGTATTTTTTATTAACAATGAACTGGGGATACATAGAAAACAGAGAATTGATAATTAGTTTTGGAGTTATATCGGGAATTGCATTAATATTATTATTTGTTCTTGCACGTTTTTGGGCTAAGAGCATATATACAGAGAAAAATATTCTGGAAGTTAGGAATAATGTTATAGCAAGTCAGTATGAGGAATTAAACGAAAGTTATAAAAAATACAGATGTCTGATACATGACGAGAGACATATGATGGATTATATAGAAGAATGTATAGGGACGGGAAATTTCTCAGAAGCGCAGAAAATCATAAAAAAAAGCAGAAATAAATTCAGTGAGAGGTATTACTGGACGGGCATAACAGTATTGGATAATGTTATTTCAATAGAAAAAAGAAAAATGGATAATATGAATATAGAATTTCATATAGAAACAGATGTAACAGATATCGTTATGGAAGATATTGATATTATTATTTTGCTTGAAAATTTATTTGACAATGCGATAGAGGCGGTTGAAAAATGTGCAAATAAGAAAGAGATTAAATTCAGCATAAAAAATATAAATAGTATGCTTGTATTAAAGCTATGGAACAGTAGCTGTAAAAAGCCGAAAGTGAAAAAAGAAAGATTTGTGACTGATAAACATGATTCTAAAGGTCATGGGTGGGGATTGGAAAGTGTAAAGTATATAGTAAAAAAGTATGATGGAATTATTGAGTTTGAATATACAGAAATGTTTTTTCAAACGGTTATTATGATTGAAGGAGAATAAAAATGGACGAAAATATAAAGTATGAATTAGCAGAAGCAGAGAAATTAGAAGTAATAGATAATGCAGGGGTTGCTGAAAATGAAAAAAAATCAATTGTAACGGTATTGCTTAGTCTGTCATGTTGTGGACATATAATGAATGCTTGAAAATATTTGTATTAGAATATTGATTTTGGATATTTCTGAAAAGAAAAGCAACCATGAGTTGTATGGCTTTACAGTGCACGAAGAATATAACTTTTATATAAAACATTTCTGGAAAAATGAGTCTTATAAATGTGATTTGGCAATACGCTATGCGGAAGGAAGTCGACTTCAGAAATTAAAGGAAAAATATTTTGTAATATTACAAAATGAGATAAATGAAAAAATCAATATAGATAAGGATATGATAAGTAAAAAATTTCATGAAAATATGAATGAATTTCAGATGTTGAATAAGGATCAAGGAGATATACACAAAAATGGTCGCAGTGTATCAAAGATTGAGTTTGATAATGGCAGTATATTGTATTACAAACCTCACAGCCTTGACAAAGACATAAAATATCAACAACTATACAAATATTTATGCGAAAAAGCAGGAATATCCTGTCGGGAGGTGAGGTGCTTATCCAGACAGACATATGGATGGGAAGAAAATATAGAGAATAAATCATGTAACACAAAAGAAGAAATAGAGCGTTATTATTTCAGGCTGGGCATCCATCTGTTTCTCGGGTATGCATTGGGAGCAACAGATCTTCATGGAGAAAATATTGTTGCGTATGGAGAACATCCGGTGATTATAGATATGGAAACATATCCCGGCTATATTACAAAGAATAGTGGAAGTAGTACAGAAGAAAAAGCAGAAATCAAAATAAGAGAAAAAATTATGACATCCGTGTTAAACACGGGTATCCTTCCTGTTCTCACATGGGGAACTGGAAACAATAGAGTTCTTATGAGTGCTGTAAATATGCATGGCAAGATAAGGACTCCGTTTAAGATGCCTGTTGTCAAAGATGATAAAACATCAAATATTCACATAGAATATGAACAGGTAGAATTTGAGATAAAAGAGTGCATTGTAAGGTTAAATGGGGAGGTGGTTAATTCCGAAGAATATACAGGAGAGATTATCAGGGGATTTCGGATGGCTTATACAGAAATACTGCAAAATCAGAAACTCAGAAATATGCTGAAAACTTTTTTTCAGGGAAAATCCAGAGTAATTTTGCGACATACGCAGCAATATTATATGTATCTGTTTGCGTCGTTCCATCCGGATTATATGAAGGACCGGAAACAACGAGAGGAACTTCTTCAGGTATTGCATAAAAAAGGGGAAACCCAGTTGCAGAAAGAATTAAGAGATTATGAAATACAGAGCCTGCTGGAACTGGATATTCCATATTTTGAAATTGACGGAAACAGCAGATCAATTTTTGATGGAAATGGAAAAGAATATCAGGGATATCTGCCATGTACACCTTATGAATCATGGATAGAGCATATGAAGCAATTGAGTTGTCAGGATATGGAGCAACAATGTGATTACATACGATTGTCTATGGGATTATTAAATCATGGGTATATCGGCGAAAAAAATCCGCGATGGGCAGATGAAAATACTTGTATACATCAAATTGCAGAGTGGATTTGCAGAACAGCTGTAATTGACGGAGCTGATATTGGATGGGCTGGACTGCATTTCTGGGATAATGGATATTGGAGCCTGAAACCATGTGGTATGTATTTATATGATGGGATTGCGGGGATTGTTTTGTTTCTGGCAAAATATCTGGACCGGTATCAGGATTCGTCATGCAGGCAAGACGTGGAAAAAATCTATAAACTGGCTATTGAAAAATTAGAAAAATATACAGATCTGCGATGTGAACAAAATGAAGTACCTGAACCATTGGCAACAGGACTTTACGATGGAGAGAGTTCAATTGTATATGTTTATCTGATATTATATGAGATCACAGGTCAGGAAAAATGGATCAAGAATGCTCAGAAGCATTTTGAGATAGTAGCTAAACTGCTTCCAAAGGATGAAAATATGGATTATCTCAGTGGAAATGCAGGCGCAATCGTGGCTGCCATGAAACTTTATCAATTAACTGGAGAGATTGAATATTGTACAGCTGCGGTAGAAACTGAAAAAGATTTATGGAAAAAAGGTCAGAGAATGGAAGTGGGATATGGATGGAAACTGAAAAATCTGAAATATCCGCTGAGTGGACTTTCTCATGGAAACAGTGGCTTTTTGATGGCGTATGTGGAACTTTATAAAATGACATATGACCAGGAATATCTGAAAAAAATAAAATTGTTGCTTTCCTATGAGGATATCTTATATTCAGAAGACTTGAAAAACTGGATAGATCTGCGTGATCCGGACGGACGAAAGACAATGCGTGGATGGTGCCATGGTGCTCCTGGGATTTTACTTAGCCGTATGTCGATAATGGATATTCTGCCAGATGATAAACAGATTAAAAAGGATATCCTGCGGGCAGTATCCACATTATTTCACAATGAGCGTGAGAAAAAAATATGTCTGTGCCATGGAATGACAGGAAATCTTTTAATTATGAAAAAGTATCTGGAGAAGAATCCGGATGATGATTTAAGACAGAAATACGAAAGGCAGTTTTCGAACCTGAAGGAACAATTGCAAGATATGAGAAGTCTTATGGTTACTGAGACATTAAATCCTGCATTTATGAATGGAATAACCGGAGTTGGAATGGCAATGATGTTGCTGAACATGGATTAGAAAAGGCATTTACAGCCTTTCTAATCAGGATGTCTGAAAAAATAAGTTTTTAACAGTTTCTTTTTCTGACGATTAATGTATTGACGGGAGACATGAAGAATTGATGCAATTTCGGAATCTGTTTTATACTGGTAGAAAAACAGAGACAGAATTTTGTATTCCATACTTTGGACAGGAAAGCTTTCGATATATGTAGTTATATCATAAAGAGTTTCATCGAATGGATTATCTGCCTGTAAAGTAAGAGAACACGTATCAAAGTCTTCTCTTTCAGGTTCTGACAAATGGTATCTGCATAAAGCTCTGTAACGATTTTCTATAGCGGTCTGCATATATCTGACACATTCACCTTCGGAAAAATTTTTGCCGTTCAGGTAAGGCAGTGTATTAAGCAGAGTCAGATACAATTCCTGTGTGGCATCGTCCCGTTCCATACAGTGGATGCGGGAAGCGTAGCTTTTGATCAGAGGTTCCATACGTTTAAGAATTTCTTCACCTGCATTTTTGACACCAGAATGATAATCGTGAATTAACTGTAATAATGACTTCATAAGAAACTACCTCCTTTTTGGAGGAAGTAGTCAGAAGTGACTAAATCAGAAACTGAAAATAGAAAAAATATGAATTTATTGTAGAAAAATAAAAGAAGCGAAGTCTGACAACAGAAGAAATAAGCTTCTAAAAGGAATTGAGTTGACAAATTATGAGATTTTCTGTCTTTCTCAGAGGAACTGAAATGTTTTACTACTGAGAAAGGAGGTATGAAGATATGGAATCCACGGTTATGGAAACTGCAATATCGCAGGGAATCTGGGCCGTCCTGGCAGTTTTTCTTTTGATTTACATTGTAAAATCCAATGAACAAAGGGATGCAAAGCAGGAAGAAAGGGAAAAAAATTACCAGACAGTGATTGAGAATTTGACTGAAAAATTCCAAATTCTAAATCAGGTTCAGAATGATCTGAAAGAGATTAAGGATAATCTTCTTAATAAAAATTAAATAGGAAAAAGAAATAGAAGCTCTCTCTACAAAATGAATGTCACAGTAGGGAGGGCTTTTGTCATTCAGGTAAGAAAACAGATTAATTCAATATACAGGCAAAACACTCATATCCATTAGAATACATTTTATTCCAGAATTACAGAGGTTTATATAAATGGTGATATACTATGATAATAAATATTATTGAATGGAGGAAAAAGAGATGAAAGAATACAAGGTTATAACAGCACTTTTTTTGTCAGCAGTAATGCTGGGTACAGCTCCATTAACCGTATGGGGAGCGGAGAGTTTTTCGACAGGGGAATCTTTCAGTGATGGAACAGAAAATATTCCTGACATAGTAACAGATTCGGCTCTGTCTGGTGAATCTTCTGAAAGAGACTATGAGTTAAGCATAGAAACAGGTACGGATGTAGAGCTTACAGAAAGTGATTTTTATGATCCGGAATTTCGTGTAGAGAAATATGTGAAAGTCAGAAATTCAGGAAAAAAAGAAACAAGAGTCCGGGTAGATGCTTCTGGTCTTAAGAATTTTGAGGTAGATGATCAGATGGCAAAGTGGTCAGAGGATTATGAGGAACAGGATTCCAAAAGACTGCTGAAGCCGGGAGAAACTCTGGATTTTTTTGTACTGCCAAAGCAGGAATACGGAACATATGATGAAACGTTTGATTTCCTTGCAGATGACGGAAGCAGATATCCGGTTCATATCACAATGAATAGAGAGAAGAACCCAACGGAAAAGAAGAGTCTGGAAATTACCGAAAAATCTTCCGAGAGTTTCCCGATAATGCACTGGGGATATAAGACACTTCCGGAAGCCAGAATTTATGTTTTGAAAAATTTTACGGACATGGATATGGAACTGTCTTTCGATTATAGCAAAGACTGTAGTGTATCATTATGCGGAAATACCAGTCTGGCACCTGGAGAGAGTACAGAACTGAGCCTTTGTCCGCAGATGGGACTGCCAGTTGGAGAACATGATCTTGGAGTGACAGTGACTGCGAAAACAGCGACAGGAGAGACTATAACAAAGAAGATTTGGGATTCTTTCAGAGTAGATTCAAGGACATTTCAGGGACTGGTGGATACCATTGAACCTGTGACCGGAATTACCAATGGCGTAGAAAAAACTGCTGATGCTTTACATTTGCCATCGGTTCTTAAAGTCTATGGTGCTGAAGTGGATGGAGAAAAAACGACATTTTCTGCCGATGTAAAATGGGATGTGGAGAATTGTGCATATAACCCGAAAAATACGGCGTCTCAAAGTTTCACAGTTAACGGACAATTGGAACTGCGTGAAGGTGAAAACAATGAAGAGCTGGATACGTCTGTAAAGATAAAGGTACAGGTGGATGCGTACAAGGGGTTGAACAGACCGGTGATTGATTCGACATGGACCAGAGTGATCACGAATTATGCAGAACTTTCTTTAAGAGATACTTCTAATGAAGCAGACGGATATTTTTTTGTAGCAGCAGAATCTCAAAAGGAACTGGAAAAAGAAAATTATATCGCACAGGTGAAGGTCGCAAAATCTGAACTGAATCATTATCCTAAACTGAAATATATTCCTGAAGGGACGCATTATCTCTATTGCAGGGCATATAAAGAGGAAAGTGGTCATACGGAGAAATATGGTGAATGGTCTGAAGGATTTCTGTTAAAGGTAAATATAAAGACACCAAATGCACCTGTGGTTCAAAAACTACAGGTGAAGAAAAATGACGTTAAAATTATCCTTGGCAGTAATACAGAAGAACTGGATGGTTATGATGTTGTTGCTGCCAGAAGTAAAGACGGGGATGAGCCATCAGATTATATAAAGGTACAATGCAAATATTCAGGAAACAGCAAGGAACTCATTCTAAAAGGAGTACCGAAAGGAAACTGGTATATTGGTGTACATGGCTATAAATATCTGGATGGATCAAATAAAAAAGTACTGAGTAAGTGGGCGGAAGTTCAAAAAGTAACGGTAAAGACAAGCCTTGTAACAGGAAAACCAGCTGTTAAATCGGCAAAGGTTTCCAGACAGGGAACAAAAAGAAAAGTAACGGTGAAGTTTACTGTACCAAAAGCCTGTGACGGAACGGACTGGGTACTGGCAAAGAAAGTATCTCAATCCGAAGATGGAAGTTATACATATGTCAGCGGTTATGCTTATACTAAGAAAAATCAGACGAAAACTACAGTCATTTTTAAAAATGTAAAACCTGGAGTTTATTATCTTACAGGACGTGCTTATGTAAAAGGATATGCAAAAAATTATACGAAATGGTCAGAGGTAAAGAAAGTAGTTGTGAAGTAGAAAAGTGATTTAGACCAGAAATTTATTTTTTTTCTGCATATATATATATATCAAAAAAGAAGGTGTTGTTTGTCAGAATAAATAATCCAAAGGAAGTATGGTAGTATTTATTCTGCAACTGTGTGGTATAACCAAAACCTGAGTTTACGACTGTGAATGTACATTCTGCATCAGATTCTTTCCAGTTTACAACACTGAAAGTTAATGTTTCTGGCATAATTTTTGTCTCCTTTAAATTTTTTGAATTTGCAAATTCACTATATAAAGATGCTGCTTTGGTGATTTGTAAACCATAAGTGTGTATATGAGCATGATTTTTTTCTTTCATGCGGAAATTAGGTAAGAATAAAAATAAAGATTCGAGGTCAGATGATGCAGGTTTATTCCCTTTTTATATTTTCTGCATCAGTTTACTGTAAAATAATAACGGGTAAAGAAGATATAAGATGTTCTGGTACATACAATTAAGAAGAAAGGGGCATGTGCTGTGTATAGTCAAAATGATGAACCGCCTGAGATGATCAGGCGGTTTTGAAGTATCTGGATTTTTTATGAATATTTTATTTTTAATTACAGGTATAATGTGTTACAATAAATATAACCATTAAGACTACCAGGCAGGTCAGAATTTGACCTGCCTGTAAATAAATACGGAAATAAATCGGGTTCAAAAGAATCGTTAATAATTGTAACAAAATAAAATTACCGGTATGGCAAAAATAAAATTACAGGGGAAATGCGGATGAATGAGATGACAGATGCATATGTAAAACTGGATAAGGTTTCCAAAATATATGGAACCAAAGAAGTAAAGATCGTTGCAGTGGATGAGATCAGCTTTGAGATTGCCAAGGGAGAGTTTGTAGTGATCGTTGGTCCCAGCGGTGCGGGCAAGACGACAGTGCTGAACATTCTTGGGGGTATGGATCAGGCTACCAGCGGAGAAGTTCTGGTGGATGGAAGGAATATTGCCAGATATAACAGCAGGCAGCTTACCGGTTATCGGAGAAATGATATTGGATTTGTATTCCAGTTCTATAATCTGGTGCCTAATCTTACAGCGCTGGAGAATGTAGAACTGGCATTGCAGATTTGTAAAAATCCGTTGGATGCCAGGGAGGTTCTGGAGGAAGTGGGACTGAAGGACAGACTGACCAATTTCCCGGCACAGCTTTCCGGCGGTGAACAGCAGAGAGTTTCCATTGCCAGGGCACTGGCGAAGAATCCCAAGCTGTTGTTGTGTGATGAGCCCACAGGTGCACTGGACTACCAGACAGGTAAGGCAATCCTGAAACTTTTGCAGGATATGTGCAGAGAGCGTGGAATGACAGTGATCGTCATTACCCATAACTCGGCGCTGACACCTATGGCAGACCGTGTGATCAAGATCAAGAACGGCAAGGTTTCCAGGATGACAATGAATGACCATCCTACACCCATAGAGGAGATAGAATGGTAGGTGATGAATATGAAAGCAATGCATAAAGATTTCTGGATGGAGATACGCAAGAGCAAAGCCAGATTTATTTCCATATTTATGATCGTTGCTCTGGGAGTTGCGTTTTTCTCCGGGATACAGGCCTCGTCACCGGATATGCGCTTCTCAGGTGATGCCTATTATGATGAAACCAATCTTATGGATATCAAAGTAATGGGAACTCTGGGACTGACGGAGGATGATGTAGCTGCCATTAAGCAGGTGGACGGAGTAGAGAATGCAGAGGGCGCCTATGGTACAGATGTAATGTGTGGAGAAGGCGAGAAGCAGAAGGTACTTCATGTGGAAGCTGTGGATCAAACCATGAATCGGATCTCAGTGACAGAGGGAAAAGCTCCGGAAAAAAGCGGAGAGATTTTCCTTGACTGTATTTTTGCTGAGAGCAATGGATATAAGGTGGGTGATCAGATTACCCTGAAAGAGGGCGGAGGCAGCGAACTGCTGAAAAAGACAGATTACACAGTTGTGGGTTTAGGTGAGAGTCCGCTTTACATATCCTATAACCGGGGAAACTCTACTCTTGGTTCCGGTGAGGTTAATGGATTTGCCTATGTGCTCCCTGAGGATTTTGACCAGGAGGTTTATACACAGATCTATGTGCAGGCTCATGGGGCACAGGATCTGATCAGCTATACAGATGCTTATGATTCCCTGATAGAGCGAGTGCAGGAGCGAGTGGAGGGGAGTGAGGCAGAACGGTGTCAGGTCAGATATGATGAGATTGTAGAGGAAGCCAATGACAAGCTTGCAGATGCCAGACAGGAACTTGAAGACGGAAAGAAGGAAGCTAATGAGAAGCTTGCGGATGCCAGACAGGAACTGGAGGACGGCAAAAAGAAGTTAAAAGACGGCAAGAAGGAATATAAGGATGGCAAGAAAAAGCTTGCAGACGCAAAAAAGGAACTGGAGGACGGAAAAGCCCGGCTTGCAGATGCAAAGAAGGAATTAGAGGATGGCAGATCCCAGCTTGCCAGTGCGAAAGAGCAGCTTGCCAGTGGCAGAGCACAGATCGCATCTGCAAAGGAACAGCTGAATGCAGGATGGGCGGAGGTTTCAGAGAACCAGGCAAAGCTTGATGATGGAAAAGCACAGCTTGAGGATGGCAAGAATCAGTTAAGCGCCGGTGAGAAGCAGATTGCGGATGCAAAGACGCAGCTTACCCAGAGCCAGCAGGAACTTGACAATGGAAAGGCGCAGATTCAGTCAGGCAGAGAGCAGATTGCAGCAACCAGACAGGACTTAAATGCCAAAAAGGAAAGCTGCAATCAGGGACTTGCGCAGATTGAGCAGCAGGAGGCCGGACTTGCAGAAGGAGAGGCTCAGCTTGAGGGTGCCAGAAGTCAGCTTGCAGCATTGCAGGCACAGTATGAGCAGGCACAAGCTTCAGGCACATATTCCGAGGAAGACCTGGCGGCTCTGGCAGCACAGGTTTCCGCTTATCAGGAGCAGGTGGACAGTCAGGCAGCCCAGCTGGAAGCATCCAGAAACCAGATCGCAGCAGCAAGAAGTGAACTGGAGAGTGGTTTAAGCCAGGTGGAGAGCGGACTGTCCCAGCTTGATGCAAAGGAAGCAGAACTGAACCAGCAGGAGGCCGTATTTCCCGATGCCCAGGCAAAGATTGATGCAGGATGGAAAGAGGTGAAGGCTCAGGAGAAGAAGCTGGAACCAGCCAGAAAAGAGATTCAGGAAAAAGAAGCCCAGCTTGAGTCAGCACAGGAACAGATCGATGCTGCAAAAGCAAAACTAAATTCCAGCCAGGCGCAGTTAGAGGAGAAGGAGGCAGAACTTGCTTCGGGAGAAGCACAGATCCGGGAGAATGAAGGGAAGCTTGCTTCCGGCGAGAAAGAGATTGCCGACAATGAACAGAAGCTGAGGGATGGAGAGAAGGAAATCTCAGAGAACGAACAGAAGCTGAAGGATTCCAGAAAGGACATCAAAAAAGCTGAGAAGGATCTGGAAGAAGGTAAAAAAGAATACGAAGACGGCAAGAGGGATGCAGAGAAAGAAATTGCAGACGGTGAGAAGAAGATTCAGGATGCCCAGGATGAGATCGATGATATCAGTATGCCGGAATGGATGGTAACGGACCGCAATGATCTGCCGGAATATTCAGATTATGGGGATAATGCAGACAGAATAAGAAGTATCGGACAGGTTTTCCCTGTTATCTTTTTCCTGGTGGCTGCACTGGTAAGTCTGACTACCATGACACGAATGGTGGAGGAACAGAGAACCCAGATCGGTACAATGAAGGCTCTGGGATACGGCAAGTATGCAATTGCATCCAAATATCTGCTGTATGCCTTTCTTGCCACAGTGGGAGGCAGTATCCTGGGAATTCTGATCGGAGAGAAAATCCTGCCCTGGGTTATTATTAACGGGTATGGCATTATGTATAAGGGTATGATGAACAATATCCAGATCCGTTATGAATTAAAATTTGCAATGATAGCAGCAGGTGCAGCAACTGTGTGTACTGTCGGAGCCACCATTTTCTCCTGTTACAGGGCACTGGCGGAAACTCCGGCATCACTGATGCGTCCTCCTGCTCCCAAAGAGGGTAAGAGAATCCTGCTGGAACGGATCCCGCTTTTCTGGAAGCACTTGAATTTTACATGGAAATCTACTCTGAGAAACCTTTTCCGATATAAAAAACGTTTCTTTATGACGATTTTCGGTATTTCGGGAAGTATGGCGCTAATGCTGGTAGGTTTTGGACTCAGGGATTCCATTATGGATATTGCCAGACGGCAGTATCAGGAGCTTCAGCATTATACAGGAACGATCATTGATGATGAGGAGGCAACGGATAAGGAGAGACAGGAGCTGGATGAATTTTTGAAGAATGACAGCCAGATCGAGAGATATACCCATGTGCAGTTTACCAAGATGAGTGTTCCCAGAAATAAATCCAATATCAGCGTATATGTGTATGTGCCTGAGAATCTTGAGACCTTTAATAAGGATGTAACTCTTCAGGACAGAAAGACAAAAGAGAAATATAAGCTGACGGAAGCAGGTACAGTGATCAGTGAGAAGACGGCAACTCTGACAGGACTGAAAGTCGGGGATACCATGACCATCACAAAGGATGGGAAAAATTATGAGACAAAGATCGCAGCAGTGACAGAGAATTACATGGGACATTATATTTATATGACAGGAAATGTCTATGAACAGACCTTCGGGGAGAAGCCGAACTATTCTGCAACTGTTTTCACGGTAAAAGAGGAGTACAAAGAATCAGAATCTGAGGTGGGAAATGAGATCCTGAAGCACCCGGCTGCATTAAGCATCAGCTATACCAGCAGTCTGGAGGCTCAGCTTCACAGAATGCTTGGAGCATTGGATACGGTAATCATAGTGCTGATCATTTCTGCGGGAATGCTTGCTTTCGTAGTCCTGTATAATCTGAACAATGTCAATATTACGGAACGCCAGAGAGAACTGGCAACCCTGAAGGTACTGGGATTCTATGATAATGAAGTTTCTGCCTATGTATACAGGGAGAACGTTATCCTTACCCTCATCGGCGTGCTGGCAGGGGCTGTATTCGGAATCTTTTTGCACAGATATATTATCCGTACTGTGGAAGTGGATGCGGTCATGTTCGGAAGAAATATTAATCCTGTCAGTTTCCTGTACTGCGGACTGCTGACAATTGGATTCTCCATGATTGTAAATCTGTTTATGCATCAGAAATTAAAGAAGATTGACATGGTAGAATCCCTGAAAAGTGTGGAATAAACGATTTGTCGCTTTATTGCGGAAAAGAAGAAATTGTTTTTCTGTGGTTTTTAAATATGTAGTCAAACGGATAGAATGGATAAGAGGAAGAAAGGGGAATATTATCATGGGAACAGCAAATCAGATAGAGCAGGAATTAATGAGCTATATATCCGATCATAAAATCAGGAACACGCATTCACATCATCTGCCGGAACAGGCGATGGTGGATTTTGATCTGGATAAGCTGATAAATAATACGTATTTACAATGGCAGCAGGTAACTCCGGGGACAACAGCAGAAAGCAGAACTGCATATCTGGAAAAAACACGATATAAATCTTATTTTGTCTGGCTTCAAAAGGCAATCGGGGAGTTGTATGGAATATCGGAGCCGATCACAGCTCAGAACTGGAATCAGATTTCAGATCAGATCAGAAAAGCGCATCAAAATCCCGACTTTTACATGGATGTGCTGAAAAATAAGTGTAAGTATCAAAAAGTAATCGTAGATACCTACTGGAATCCGGGCTCTGACAATGGAAGACCGGAACTGTTTACGCCTGCTTTTCGACTGGATCTGTTCTTTTTGGGCTATAAAAAAGGACTTCGCAATCATGACGGTGTATCACTGGAAGAGAACTTCGGTGAGCTGCCGGACAATTTACAGGATTATGTGGAGTGGGTCAGAAAGTGGATCATACAAAAAAAGAGTGAGGGCTGTGTGGCCTTAAAAATAGCGATGGCCTATGAGCGCAGTCTTCATTTTGAAAAAGTGACGCGGGAGCAGGCTGAACGGGTATTTCGTTTAAAAGAGTCGGATATAACCCAGGAGGATATCAGATGTTTTCAGGACTATTTATTCTGGAAAATATGTGAAATTGCGGCGGAAGTGTCACTTCCATTACAATGTCATACAGGAATGGGGCAAGTCATAGATACGAATATACTGCAATTGAACAATGTGATAAAAAATAATCCGGAAACAAAGTTCGTACTGTTGCATTGCGGCTTTCCATGGGTAGATGATCTCTTTTCCATAGTAGACGGATATCCGAATCTGTATCCGGATCTGACCTGGCTTCCAATCTTATCCTACACCGCATCAAAACGTGTAATGCATCAGTTGATCGAGATGTCCCAGATTGATAAAATCTGCTGGGGATGTGATACGTGGACAGTAGAGGAAAGTTATGGCTCCCTTCTTGCATTCCGTTTTTCACTGTGTAGTGTTCTGAGAGAAAAAATAGAGGACGGATATCTTTCCGTAAATAATGCAAAGGATATTATTGATAAAATTTTGTTCGACAATGCGGGAAAAATATACGTATGACACCAGATAAATTTGTGAAATTCGGAGAAACATTCTTGACAAGAAAGCCTTTTTTCATTATAGTAGAATCCAGAAAAAGGCTGTGAAAAAGAGGAGTAGGCGGTAATGCCCCACAGAGAGGGAAGCTTATAAGCTGGAAGGTTTCCCGGGAACAGAAGTGCTGAAGGTAGCTTTGGAGCCGGGAGGCTGAAGTGAGTGGTATGATATAATACTGAGATTCATATACGCGCATGGTAGGCTTTCACGTATCCCGCGTTAAGGGAATGAGAGATAAACTAAGGTGGTACCGCGATTTATATCGCCCTTTGCACGTATAATGCGTGTAAAGGGCGTTTTTTAATCGAATAAGCTTATAGAGCTGTGGACTGCTTTACAGCGGAGTGATCCGCAGATACTTTTATTACAGATATAGAATATCAGGAGGACATTATGAGCAAAGAACTTGCAAAAACTTACGATCCTAAGGGAATCGAAGAGCGTCTTTACACAAAATGGATGGACAATGGATATTTCCATGCAAAAGTAAATCCGGACAAGAAACCGTTTACTATTGTTATGCCGCCGCCAAACGTAACCGGACAGCTTCACATGGGACATGCACTGGATGAAACCATGCAGGATATCCTGATCCGTTTCAAGAGAATGCAGGGCTATGAAGCATTATGGCAGCCGGGAACTGACCATGCAGCTATCGCTACAGAGGTTAAGGTTATCGACAAGCTGAAAAAAGAAGGTATCGACAAACACGATATCGGCCGTGAGGAATTCTTAAAACATGCGTGGGCATGGAAAGAGGAGTACGGCGGAAAGATCATCAATCAGTTAAAGAAACTGGGTGCTTCCGCAGACTGGGAGAGAGAACGTTTCACAATGGATGAGGGATGTTCCAAAGCAGTACAGGAAGTATTTATCAAATTATATGAAAAAGGCTATATCTACAAAGGTTCCAGAATCATCAACTGGTGTCCTGTATGCCAGACTTCCATCTCTGATGCAGAGGTTGAGCATGAGGATCAGGACGGATTTTTCTGGCACATTAATTACCCGATCGCAGGGGAAGAGGGACGTTTCGTAGAGATTGCAACTACACGTCCGGAAACCCTGCTGGGTGATACTGCTGTTGCCGTAAATCCGGAAGATGAGCGCTACAAGGATCTCATCGGCAAGATGCTGAAGCTTCCTCTCACAGACAGAGAGATTCCGGTGATCGCCGATGAATATGTAGACAAAGAATTCGGAACAGGATGTGTAAAGATCACACCTGCCCATGACCCTAACGACTTTGAGGTTGGACGCCGTCACAATCTGGAAGAGATCAACATTATGAATGACGATGCGACCATCAACGAGCTTGGTGGAAAATACGCTGGTATGGACCGTTACGAAGCACGTAAGGCAATGGTAGCAGATCTGGAAGAACTTGGACTTCTGGTAAAAGTAGTTCCTCACAACCACAGCGTTGGAACTCATGACCGCTGCGGCACAACGGTAGAGCCTATGATCAAGCCACAGTGGTTTGTAAAGATGGACGAGATGGCAAAGGCTGCGATCAAAGCTCTGGATGACGGAGATCTGAAATTCGTTCCGTCCCGTTTTGACAAGACGTATCTTCACTGGCTTGAGAATATCCGCGACTGGTGTATTTCCAGACAGTTATGGTGGGGACACAGAATTCCGGCTTATTACTGTGATGAGTGCGGTGAAGTAGTTGTTGCAAGAGAAATGCCTGAGAAATGCCCGAAATGCGGATGCACACATCTTCATCAGGATGAGGATACACTGGATACCTGGTTCAGTTCTGCATTATGGCCATTCTCCACACTTGGCTGGCCGGAGAAAACACCGGAACTGGAATATTTCTATCCGACAGATGTACTTGTTACAGGATATGACATTATCTTCTTCTGGGTTATCCGTATGGTATTCTCTGCTCTGGAGCAGACTGATCAGGTTCCGTTCCATCATGTACTGATCCATGGTCTGGTACGTGACTCCCAGGGACGTAAGATGAGTAAGTCTCTTGGAAACGGTATCGATCCTCTGGAAGTTATTGATAAATACGGCGCAGATGCTCTTCGTCTTACTCTGATGACAGGTAATGCACCTGGAAATGATATGCGTTTCTACTGGGAAAAGGTAGAAGCAAGCCGTAACTTCGCAAACAAGATCTGGAATGCTTCCCGTTTCATCATGATGAACCTGGAAGACAAGACAGTGACAGAGCCGGAGAACTTAAATGATCTCTGTGCAGAGGATAAATGGATTCTGTCTCACTTAAATACAGTGATCCGCGAAGCTACAGAGAACATGGAAAAATATGAACTTGGTATTGCAGTACAGAAGGTTTATGACTTCCTGTGGGATGAACTCTGCGACTGGTATATTGAGATGGCTAAAGTTCGTCTGTGGAAGGCAGAGGAAGATCCGAAGGCAGCAAATGATGCACTCTGGACATTAAGAACAGCGCTGACAGAAGGCCTGAAGCTTCTTCATCCGTATATGCCGTTTATCACAGAGGAAATCTACTGCACACTTCTTCCTGAAGAAGAGTCTATTATGATCTCCGAATGGCCTGTATACAGAGAAGAGAGAAACTTCCCGGATGCTGAGAAAGCAATCGAGGGCTTCAAAGAGGTTGTAAGAGGTATCCGTAATACCAGAACAGAGATGAATGTTCCGAATAACCGCAAGACAAGCCTGCATATTGTGGCAAAGGATGCTGAAACAGCAGCAATGTATGAGAACAGCAAGAAATCCTTTGTAAATCTTGCATTTGCAAAAGAGATTCTGGTACAGACAGACAAGAACGGAATCAGTGAAGATGCAGTTTCAGTAGTTGTTTCCAATGCGGTTGTATATATGCCGTTGGAAGACCTGATTGACAAAGATAAAGAGATTGAACGTCTTACAAAAGAAACAGAACGTCTCACAAAAGAGATCGCAAGATGTGAAGGTATGCTGAATAATCCGAACTTCGTAAACAAGGCACCTGCTGCCAAGGTGGATGCGGAGAAAGACAAACTTGCGAAATATAAAGAAATGATGGATAAGGTTAAAGGACAGTTAGAGCAGCTTAAGAAATAAGGGAGTGTTTAGATGAAATTGTATAAGATTTGTAACAAAATCTCCCTTTTACTCCATGTACTTGCCAGCGCAGCGGGATATTTTGTTATGGAGGCAATCTGCCGTCACTCGTTTATAGAAGCCTGGAATTATATGACACAGAGACCTCTGGTTTTTGCATATAATGCGGCATTCATTTTTACCTCGTCACTAATTGTTTATCTGTTTCACAGGAGAGTATTCTGGAGAGTACTGGTTACGTTGTTCTGGCTGATACTGGCCATTATTAACGGTGTTCTCCTGCTGAACCGTGTTACACCGTTTACAGGACCGGATCTGCATCTGATCACAGATGCAATGAAGATTGCCAACAAATATCTGCCTGTTGCAGGCGTTGTGGCAGTCTGCATCCTGTTTGGGATTCTTGTTATTTTACTGCTGATGCTGCTTATTAAAGGACCGAAGTATCAGAAAAAGATTAAATATCGCTACAATATTCCTCTGATCCTGCTGGCTGTTGCTCTTTTTGCAGGAAGTACACAACTGGCACTGGAGAAGAGGGTACTTTCCAATTACTTTGGAAATATTGCTTTTGCATATGAGGATTATGGATATCCTTACTGTCTGGCAACTACGATTTTTAATACGGGAATCAGCTGTCCGAGAGATTATTCTGAGAAAGAAATCAAAAGAATTGAGAAGACGGAAAAGAATCTTCCGGAAACGCAGGAAGAAAAGCGGCCGAATATTCTGTTTTTGCAGTTAGAATCATTCTTTGATCCTACGCTGGTTAATTACCTGGATATTTCAGAAGACCCGATTCCGACCTTCCGTAAGCTGATGAAGGAATATTCTTCAGGATATTATAAGGTTCCGTCTGTCGGTGCAGGTACTGCCAATACGGAATTTGAATCCATTACAGGAATGAGTATGCATTATTTTGGACCTGGGGAATATCCTTATAAGAGTATTCTTAGAGAGACTACATGTGAGAGTGCACCTTATGTACTGAAGAATCTGGGTTATACCACCCATGCAGTTCATAATAATGAGGCAAATTTCTATGGAAGAAGATCTATTTTCCCGAATCTCGGATTTGATACTTTTACTTCCGAAGAGTACATGGCAAGAGAGAACGAGAAGAATCCAAATGGCTGGGTAAAGGATGAGGTTCTGACAGATGAAATCCTGAAATGTCTGGACTCCACTGAGGGACCGGATTATGTATATACTATTTCTGTACAGGGACATGGTGCGTATCCGGATGAGCAGATTCTGGAAGATCCTGAGATCACAGTTTCCGGTGCACCGACTGAGGAAGAGAACAATAAATGGGAATATTACGTAAATGAGATCCATGAGATGGATAATTTTGTCAAAGAGCTGACAGACAAGCTTGCAGATTATCCTGAGGATGTGGTTCTTGTTATGTACGGTGACCACCTTCCGACTATGGGATTGACTGTGGAGGACCTGAAGAACAAGTATCTGTTCCAGACAGAGTATGTGATGTGGGATAACTTCGGACTTAAGAAAAAGAATGAAAATCTTGCAGCATACCAAATGGCGGCAGAGGTTATGGATCGTGTGGGAATCCATGAGGGAACTGTTTTCCGCTATCATCAGGCAAGAAGAAATACCAGAAATTATCAGGTGGATCTGGAAACCCTGCAGTATGACCTCCTTTATGGAAAGAGATATTCCTACGGGGAAAGCGGCGAAAGTCCTTATCTGCGTACCAGAATGCGTATGGGAATCTATGATGTGACTCTGGATTCCATTCAATGTATCTCTGAGGCAGATCATACATATTACATTAAGGGAACGGAATTTACGCCGTCCAGTGAAATCAAGCTGAACGGAGAATGGTATGATACGGTCTATATCAATCCGACTACGTTGATGATCACAGGTACGGAGTTGAATGATTTCGACAGGCTTGCGGTGATCCAGCGAAGCAACAGTTCGACGCGAAAACCGTTGAGCAAGAGCTATGACCGGTCCTGCTATGCACTTTATTCAAATAATAAATGGAAATTAACAGAAAGTGCCGGTACGAATGAAAATTAATCCATAATTTTGTCGGATAAAATATTACGATTGGTACTGGACATCTTCCACCACTATTATATAATGTTAGAGTAACTAAATACATTATAGATAAGTGGTGGAATTTTTTTATGAATTACGAAGAAGCAGTTGCTTATATTGATGAAACTCCGAAATTTACAAAGAAGAACAGTCTGGATCACACAAAGGAATGTCTGAGAAGACTTGGTAATCCTCAGGATAAGTTTAAGGTGATCCATGTGGCAGGAACTAATGGAAAGGGAAGTACATGTGCGTTTCTGACCTCTGTTCTGAGAGAGGCGGGATATTCCTGCGGATTATTTACTTCTCCTCATCTGGTGGAGATCAATGAACGCTTCCAGATCAATGAGGTGAATATTGATAATGATACTTTCCTGAAGGCCTTTGAGAAAGTAAAGGTACTTGCGGATGAACTGGTTGCAGAAGGAAGCTATCATCCGACTTATTTTGAGATGCTTTTTCTGATGGGGATGGTGATCTTTGCAGAGGCAGGTGTTGATTATGTGACTCTGGAAACAGGACTGGGCGGAAGAATGGATGCGACTACTGCTGTGGAGAATCCTGTTGCCTGTGTGATCACATCGATCAGTCTGGATCATATGCAGTATCTGGGAGATACAGTTGCCAAAATCGCAGGAGAAAAGGCCGGGATCATTGTGCCGGGGGTACCGGTAATCTATGACGGAAACGACCCGGATGCAGCAGAAGTGATCCGTGCCAGAGCAGAAGAACTGGGAAGCCCTGCTTATGAAGTGAAGAGATCAGATACAGAAGTGCTCAGAAATACTTCGGCGGGAATTGATTTTGCATTTCGGAATGAGTATTATAAGGATATGGTTTTCTCCATTCCGTTTATTGCAAAGTATCAGGTGATGAACAGTGCACTTGCATTAAAGACGATTGAGGTTCTGCAGAATGTGATTTCTGTATCTATGGATCAGATCCATGTGGGAATTGCCGGAACGCGCTGGCAGGGAAGAATGGAAACAGTGCTTCCGGGTGTGATCGTGGACGGTGCTCACAATGAGGACGGGGTAGAGAAATTTGTAGAGACAGCAGAACATTTTCAGAAAGAATGTCCGCTGACTTTGCTTTTTTCAGCAGTAGATGACAAAGATTATACAGATATGATACATACGATCTGCAGCAGGATCACGTTCCGTCAAGTGGTAGTAACCTCTGTTGGCGGATATCGCCAGGTTCCTGCTGAGAGATTTGCAAAGCTTTTTACAGAAGCAGGTGCTTCTTCTGTGGAAGTAGTGGAGGATGTTGAGAAAGCCTTTGGTAGAGCACTGGAAGTAAAGGGGGATGACGGAATGCTCTTCTGCGTGGGTTCCCTGTATCTTGTCGGTGAGATTAAAGATGTGATCAGGAGAAATAAGAAATGATAGATTATGAAGAGGAACTGAAGAAATTTGAACCCTGTCTGGATGTGGCAGATGCGGAGGGCGCGATTTATGAGAGAGAACTGACGGATATCCTGGATATTCTTCAGGAAGTTCTCCGCGAAGCCAAGAGTGGCAGACGGGTAAAATAAGGAGATACACATGAATTGTATGAATTGTGGCGCATTTCTGGTGGACAAAGATCTGGATTACTGCCCGAAATGTGGATGTAATGTGCTGATCCAGAAAAAGGTAGATTACCTTTCCAGACAGTATTACAACCGGGGGCTTGAGAAAGCCAGTGTCCGCGATCTTTCAGGGGCGATTGACTGTCTGAAGCAGAGTCTTATTTATAATAAGCATAACATTCAGGCGAGAAATCTTCTTGGACTGGTATATTTTGAGACAGGGGAGGTGGTTGCCGCACTCAGTGAATGGGTGATCAGTAAGAATCTTCAGCCATCCAGAAATCTGGCATCAGAATATATTAACAAGCTGCAGGCGAACTCCAATAAGCTTGAGGCGATCAATGAAACGATCAGAAAGTATAATGATGCCTTAAATCTGTGCAGGGAAGGTCATGAGGATATGGCTGCGATCAGGCTGAAGAAGATTCTCATACAGAATCCAAAACTGATCAAAGGTTACCATCTTCTGGCACTTGTGCAGATGAAAGAGGGGGAATATAACAAGGCAAGAAAGACGTTAAGGAAAGCCGCGCGGATTGATAAAACAAATACAACAACCCTTCGTTTTTTGAGAGAGATTGACGAACAGACAGGAGTATCTACACGTCTGGAACGTCAGAATAAAAGAAACAGGAAAGCTGTGGACAGCAGTGAGAATGATATGGCAATCCAGATTCCTCAGTATAAAGAAAAAGGAAGGATTCCGCTGTTTTTTACACTGGTTGCCGGATTTTGTGCAGGATTGCTGGCGTTTTATCTTCTGGCTGTTCCTGCCATACGTCAGGGAATCTACAGGGAAGCGAATCAGCAGATTGTGAAATACAGTGATGCAGTGTCCAGCCAGGGAGCTGAGCTGACCAAGGCACAGAGCCAGGCTCAGGAATCAGGGGACACAGTTGAGGCTGCTTCCAAACAGATAGAGGAAGAGAAGAAAAAGAACAGCAGTTATGAAGCTCTGATCGAAGCATATGCAGCATTACAGCAGCAGAATGCAGATGAGGCTGCATTGAAGATACAGAATGTTTATGCGGATCTGCTGCCTGCGGATCTGAAGGGAATTTACAATACGATCTGTAACACTACAGGGACAACCGGGATTGAAGGAACTACAGATGCGACAGCAGCAGACGGCACGGACAGTGGTGACAGCGCAGATGGAGATGCTTCTTCGGATTCATCGGACGATGGAAGTTATGACGATGGTTCCTATGACAGTGGGGAATATGATGATGGTTCTTACGATAATTCTGATGGTGATTCGGCAGATGATGGAAGTTACGACACCGGTGATTATGACGATTCCGGATACTGATACCGGGTTTTCATTTTGATGTGGCAGAAGACATGAAGTATTATAAGAAGATGTAAAGATACAAAAGAGATGCATGGAAGTCATGTGTCTCTTTTTTTACCGAATCAAGTAGGAGGCTGCGAAAAGCAATAAACAGTTATTTGATGTAGAGCTACACTGCAAAGTGGATTGCGAACATTCGCCTGACAAAAAAGTGAGGAGGGATATGATGGAGAACAGATTTGAAATACAGGGAAATTCCCTGATCATTCATTTACCGAAAGAGGTAGATCATATGGTGACAGACGAGATACGCAGAGATTCAGATGATATTATACGGAAAAAATATATACGAACGATCACATTTGATTTTTCAGGAACAGCGTTTATGGACAGTTCAGGGATAGGGCTGATCATGGGGAGATACCGGATGATGGGGATGCGCGGTGACTGTATACAGGCTACAGGAGTAAATTCCTATATTGAAAAGCTGCTGCATCTGTCAGGGGTATATAAATTTGTCGAAATCTGTGGGGAAGTCTAAAGAGAGGGGGAAGAAAACTATTATGGAAAATACCAATGAAATGAAAATTATTTTTGACAGCAGACCTGAGAATGAGGGGCTGGCAAGAGTTGCGGCGGCAGCTTTCTGCACACAGCTGAATCCTACTCTGGAGGAAGTGGCAGATCTGAAAACTGCTGTGTCAGAGGCTGTGACGAACTGTATTATTCATGCTTATGAAGGCCAGGTGAAGAAGATAGAGATTTTCTGCAGAAGGGAAGGGCAGAAATTATGGGTTGATGTGATCGATAAGGGAGTGGGGATCAGAGACGTTGCAAAAGCTATGGAGCCTCTTTTTACAACAAAGCCGGAGAAAGATCGTTCCGGGATGGGATTTACATTTATGGAAGCGTTTATGGATGAGGTAACAGTAGAATCACAGGTGGGATATGGAACAGTTGTCCATATGAAAAAGACGATCGGGAGGTAGGAATGGACCATACTCTTGCTCTGATCATGAAGTCACAACAGGGGGATAAAGAAGCAAGAGATACTGTATTTAAAGAAAACGCAGGACTTGTGTACAGCATGGCGAAAAGATTTGCCGGGCGCAGTGTGGAAATGGAAGATATCGTGCAGATAGGAAGCATTGGGCTGTTGAAAGCCATAGATCGTTTTGATATTTCGTACGATGTGAAGTTTTCAACTTATGCTGTTCCCATGATCATAGGTGAAATCAGACGCTATCTGAGGGATGACGGGATGCTTAAGGTGAGCAGAAACCTGAAAGAGAACTGTGCCAGAATTTATTCTGCGAGAGAAGCACTGGAAAAAGAACTGGGACGTGAACCGATACTGGAGGAAGTTGCGAAAGCGACAGAACTTTCAGTAGATGAAGTGGTGATGTCGATGGAATCAGGAGCTGAAGTGGAATCTTTGCACAAAATTATCTATCAGGGAGATGGAAATGATATTTCGCTTATGGACAGGCTCCAGGAAAAAGAAAATGGACAGGATGCAGCACTGAACAGGATTTTTCTGGATGAAATCCTGAAAAAACTGGATGCAAGAGAACGTCAGCTGATCGGTATGAGATATTTTAAGGATATGACGCAGACGGAGATTGCGGCAGAGATGGGAATTTCCCAGGTCCAAGTGTCCAGGATGGAAAAGCGGATTCTGAAGGAACTTAAAAAGCAGGTATAAGCAGATGGGAGTAATTAACTCACCGCTTGTAGAAGGTGGAGTATTCTCTGAAGAGGTAAATAAAAAAGAGGTTACTGTGAACGGAGTGAACAGTAACAAAAAGAGTGTGCGGATTACTATAATATTGCACACTCTTTTTGCTATAATATCTTTATTGTTATATATCGTAAGTTATACAGTTCTCTGTGATCTGAAGATCACATTTTTGTATTTCAGAAGGGCTGTCTGAAGAATCAGTCCTACTACACCACAGGAAACTACTTCTCCGATACCTACGGTAAGCATCATAAGCGGAATCGGAAGATTTACTCCGTATCCGAAGTGAAGTACGAATGGCACGATGACTGCATTGGAAACAATCGGCGGGATCGGCGCAAGAAAACGGTTGCAGCTGCGGAGTCTGTAAGTAAATACTGCTCCGATCAGTGTTGCGATGCTTCCGAAAATAATGTCTACAGGAATGGCACCGCCAAAGAGATTGGCAATGATACATCCCACAAATAACCCCGGAATCGCAGCCGGTGTAAAGAATGGCAGGATGGTCAGTGCTTCCGAAAAGCGAATCTGAATTTCGCCATAGCTGAGTGGTGCGAATAAAAGAGTCAGAACCACATAAATAGCTCCGATCACTGCTGCTTCTGTCAGAAACTGAGTACCTTTGTTTTTCATATTTGATTATCTCCTTTAGTATTTGTTTTACGAGTGGAAGGTTTCGAACACTCGGCTATCGAAGTATATCACTTTTCGGAAGTACGGTCAATGTCTTTGATAAGAGTTTTATTAACATTTTCCTCGTACAGACGCATCTGTATCTGCATAGGTGTTGGATCATCTGTTATTTTCATATGACCGAAATGATTGAAGAAGAAAAGTACCCCAAGTCCGATTCCTATGGAATAAGTGATTTCAAGAACAGTAAAATGACCGGAAGTCTGTCCTGTGACCTGGGTATAGATCTGCGAGAAGAGACCACCGACATCTACATCGTTATTAAATGTCATGATAGAGAAACCTGCACCGAAAAAGGCGGCAAGACCGACGAAAATAATCTTGCACCACTGCCAGACAAGCCCGGAACCGGGTTTGTTTTTAAAAGTGATGATAAAGTCGGCTTCTCCAATATTATTGATTTCAAGGTCCGGTTCTTTTTTTTTGATTTCGGAGATCAGATCCATGACAGACATTACATAACGTCCTGGTTTATTCGGGTCAAGATTTATAACCGGCATCACCCGGAGCCGATTCAGGATTTTACTGTTGCTGCAGGAAAGTTTTGCAATGTCCTGAAGATAAATGTGTGGATGGTTTATCTGGATATTCTGATCTAACTGTAAATAGAGAGTATCACTCATGGTATGTTATCCTTTCATTTTGGGCTTGAAAATCAGGCTTGCAAGATAAGAGAAGATCAAAGCTGCGGAGACTCCCACCGCGCAGGCGGTAAAGCCTCCCATAAAGAGTCCGATCAGTCCGTTTTTGTCAATGGATTCTTTCATTCCTTTCCACAGGATATTGCCAAAACCAAGCAGGGGAACAGAAGCGCCTGCTCCGGCAAATTCTGCAAATGGCTGATAGATTCCGACAGCGCTTAAAACAGAGCCTGTACATACCAGAAGTACCATGATCCGTCCGGGCATAAGCTTTGTCCTGTCCAGAAGAATCTGTACCAGGGCACAGATCAGTCCGCCTGTCCAGAATGCATTAAAATAGTCCATGTATTTTTCCTCCTGAAAAAATTTCTGTATCTACATCATATCCGGAACCCTGTACTGTTCTATTACAACAGCGTGTGCGATACCGGGAATTGGATCCCCCTCGTTGAAGCTTACCTTTGACAGAAGGGCACCTGTGGGAACAAAGAGAATCCTTTTCCATTTTTTCTGTATAATACCCGGAAGAATATAGCCTGCCAGAACAGAGGCGGCACATCCACATCCACTGCCGCCGGAATGTGTATCCTGAGTCTGAGGATCATAGATCAGCATACCGCAGTCCTGATGGACAGATGAGATATCAAATCCTTTTTCTGTGAGAAGGTCGAACAGGATTGTCTGTCCTACCATGCCCAGGTCACCGGTGAAGATGGCATCATAATCGGATGGTTTTCGGTGAAAATCCTGAAGATTTCGGGCTATGGTGTCGCAGGCAGCAGGAGCCATGCAAGCTCCCATATTGAGGGAATCCCTGAACCCAAAGTCAATCAGTCTTCCGGTGGTGATTCCTGTTATAACTGCACAGATATTGCGGTTACGGAGTGTGTTTAGTGTTTTGTTGTCCGGGCGTGGTGGCGGTTCATATCCAAGTATACAGGCTCCGGCACCGGTGACTGTCCAGGTAGCAGATAAGGGCCTTTGATTTCCATATCCCAGGGGAAAACGAAATTCTTTTTCTGCGCTGGCAAAGTGGCTGGAAGTTGCGCAGAGGATATATTTTCCGTACCCGCCGTCGATACACATTGAACCAAGGGAAAGAGATTCTCCCATAGTGGAGCATGCTCCGAAAAGACCGTAAAAAGGAATTTTCAGATCAGCGGTTCCGAAAGAAGAGGCTGATGTCTGAGCCAGCAGGTCGCCTGCAAAAAGAAGCTGTATATCAGAACAGGTGAGGCCGTTTTTTTTGATTGCCAGCAGAGCGGCCTGTTTTTGCAGAGTGCTTTCTGCAGCTTCCCAGGTATCTGTTCCAAACATGGGATCTTCACATATGGTATCAAAGTATGCGCCCAATGGCCCTTCCCCTTCTTTCCGGCTGACAACAGAAGCACAGCTCTGAACAAAGACAGGATTCTGAAATGAAATGCTGGATGTACCGCAGGTCATTTGTCTGTTCATAGAAAACCTCCTTGTATAATTGTATGATTCTTATGCAAAAACACCTCTCAGGATATGGATGCTGAATAGTTACGGGATCATTGTAAAAAGATAATAAATCACACCGAGAATCCATGAACTCAGGATTCCATAAAGAATTACGGGTCCTGCAATCGTAAATATTTTGCATCCGATGCCGAATACCTGTCCTTCTGCTTTATATTCGATCGCAGAGGAAGCTACGGAATTGGCAAAACCGGTGATCGGGACAAGGCTTCCGGCACCGCCGAATCTGCCGATTTTGGAATAAAGATTACATCCTGTGAGGATCACACTGAAAAGGATCAGGATAAGGGAACACCAGGAGCCGGCGGTATCTTTGTCCAGCCCAAGGTTATCTGCGTAATTTAAGATGACCTGTCCAACAACACAGATGACTCCGCCTGTGAAAAAGGCTTTGCACATATTCAGTGGCAGGCTGTGGACAGGAGTGACTGCTTTTACGTATTCTTCATATTGTTTCTGCTTTTTCTGACTGAGATTATTGTCTGACATAATATAAAACCTTTCTGATTGAAAATCCGGAATTTTGGCACACTGAGTAAAGAGTAATCGATTGCTGCTTTTTTGGCACTGATGTTAAAGATTAGCTGGAAATTATGGCAGCCATCCGTTATAATAGTAAATCAGTGCCCCGACAGTTTTGCCGGCGGCTATGCACAGGATTGTAAAAGAAAGACCTCTCTGGAATCTGCTTCTTCTGGCAAAGATAGGGAAAATATCTGCCATCTCTGCCAGGGCCATGATCCATCCACCAAGGAAAATCCCTGAAAAGAGCCCGTACAGAATCAGAAACGGGGTGCCGAACCGGATATTCCAGTGAAAAAGAAAGAACAGGTTTCCAAGTTCTGTTCCCCAGAATGTGATGTCTTCGTACAGCAATATATGATCTGCTGTGTGGGTAATTCCTGCATATCTGGGAATAATAGAAAGGCCGATCATAAGACCGGTTAGTCCTCCGGCAATAATAAAACCGGAACATAGTCCTGTAAATCCGAGAAAAATCTGCTCTAACATAAGTGCCTCCGATCCTGCCGACAACAAAAGAAGTTTTCGGGTAACTGTCCGGCAGTCTGTTATTGTGAAGCACCGGACAGATATATCTGTGATATGTATTATGGCAGAAATATAAAAATATATACACTGTCATTCATTTGTTACTGAGAACAGAGTGAACAGTAACCCTGGTAATATATCCGGCAGCAAAAGAGTGTATGAATAACTGTACTTTTGGAGAGAGAGATAGTATAATGTTACTGTTCACACACCGCTATCCCGCGAGGTATTTTTGCATGAATGTGCCAAAATTCTGAGACATACAAGCCAAAATTCTATTGCCGCAGGCAATCTGGAATGAATTTTGGCTAAGTTACTGAGAACGGAGTGAACAGTAACAGTATAATGACTGTATTATCTGACACTCTAGTACATCGTTTTCGAAATAACTATACCACTCACTTGTCTGCGAATCCGATTGCACAGGTCTAAAAGCCTCAGCGTAGCCCGCTACGCCTGCGTTTTTATACCAGCACACTCGAATCCGCATCCTACGCGATTGGTATAGTTATTTACGAAACGATGTACTAGGAACTGATCGGAAAATTCGACAGAATGAAAACGTCAAAAGAAACATAACAAATCATAATAAATATAGAAAGATTGAGGAATGAAATCTGTGAATCAGAATATAATAGAGAAATTTAATGATCTGCTGGGAGAAGAGAAAGTGAAAGTGGATGAACCCATGAAACGTCATACCACATTTCGGATTGGCGGTCCGGCAGATTACTTTTTGCTTCCGTCTTCTGAGGAAGAACTGAGCGGGATTCTGAAGATATGCAAAAATGAAGAACTGCCATATTTCATTCTTGGAAATGGAAGTAATCTTCTGGTAAGCGATGAAGGATACAGGGGTGTCATTATTCAGCTTTACAGAAATTATGGTGATATTACAGTAAAAGGAAATGAAATCCATGCAACAGCAGGAGCTCTGCTGTCACAGATCGCGGCGGCAGCCAAAAATGCGTCGCTGACAGGATTTGAGTTCGCCGGAGGAATTCCCGGCACATTAGGCGGTGCAGTTGTCATGAATGCAGGTGCCTATGGCGGTGAAATGAAAGATGTGCTGAAAGAAGTCACTGTTATGACAGCTGCAGGAGAAATTCTCGTACTTCCGGCAGAGAAGCTGGAAATGGGATATCGCACAAGTCTTGTGAAAACAAAAGGATATCTGGTGTTGAGCGCAGTGATCGTTCTTGAACAGGGGAATCAGGAAGCCATAAAAGCAAGAATGAAAGAACTGACAGAACAGAGAGTAAGCAAACAGCCTCTTGAATTTCCAAGTGCGGGAAGCACATTCAAACGTCCTGAAGGGTATTTTGCCGGAAAGCTGATCATGGATGCAGGGCTGAGAGGATACCAGACAGGCGGTGCACAGGTTTCCGAGAAGCACTGTGGGTTTGTGATCAATAAAGATAATGCAACTGCAGCAGATGTGTGCAGACTGCTCAGAGATGTACAGGATAAAGTAAAAGAACAGTTTGGCGTAACTCTTGAACCGGAAGTGAAATTTCTTGGGAAATTTTGATCTGACTGAATCGAAAAAGTACTGTGAACAGAGTGCAAAGACCAAAGACCAATGAGCAACAGATGAGATTAAGAAGTGACGGGAGATAGAAAATGCGTTTTGTAATAGTTACAGGAGTATCGGGAGCAGGAAAAACATCTGCATTGAAAATGTTGGAGGATGCGAAGTATTTTTGTGTAGACAATCTGCCGATCCCTTTACTGGAGAAATTTGCATCACTGATGCCTGAGATACATGGAGAAGATGTGCAGAATGTTGCACTGGGGATCGATGCAAGAAGCGGGCGTTCTCTGGATGAGCTGGAGATTGTACTGGACAGAATGAAAAAGGCAGGGTATGATTTTGAAATCCTGTTTCTGGATGCGCAGGACAGTGTTCTGGTCAAACGTTATAAAGAAACCCGCAGAAGTCATCCTCTTGCAATGGGGGGAAGAGTAGATGATGGAATCCGGATGGAAAGAGAGAAGATGCGTTTTCTGAAAGAGCGTGCGGATTATATCATTGATACCAGCAATCTTCTGACAAGAGAACTGAAACAGGAGATCGACAGGATATTTGTAGATAATCAGGATTTCTGCAATATGATGATTTCTGTACTGTCATTTGGATTTAAATATGGAATACCGGCAGATGCGGATCTCGTGTTTGACGTGCGTTTCCTGCCGAATCCATACTATGTGGACGAACTCAGACCGCTGACAGGGCTGGATGACAGGGTTTTTAATTATGTAATGGATTGTGATATAGCCAGGACATTTGCGGATAAACTGGAAGATATGATCAATTTCCTTATTCCGAATTATGTGAAAGAGGGAAAGACAAATCTGGTGATCGCAATTGGATGTACAGGCGGCAAGCATCGTTCCGTCACGCTGGCAAGAGAACTTTATTCCAGATTGTCTGGAAATACAAAATACGGATTCAGGCTGGAACACAGAGATGCACAGAAAGACCGACTGGTCAGAAAACAGGAAGGATGATAAAGGAGAGATGTCTTTTTCAGGGATGGTGAAGGAAGAACTTTCCAGACAGATTGGATTGGCCAGACATTGCAAAATGGCAGAACTGGCTGCGATTTTATGTTCCTGTGGGAAAATGGAATGTTTTTCAGGGGACAGTAAACTGAAAATCCAGACGGAAAATGAAGCAGTTGCAAGAAAGTGCTTTACATTATTGCAAAAAACATTTAATATAGAAACAAAGATATTTGTACGTGAGAACAGTCACTTGAAACGGGTGAAGGTATATACAATAGAAATAACTGATCCCGAAGAAATCCAGGTAATTTTTCAGGCACTGCGGCTTGTCACGAACAGTATCGACCAGGGTACGCTTGTATTGTCGGATATGCTGGTGGTACAGCAGAATTGCTGCAAACGGGCGTTTATCAGGGGAGCTTTTTTAGCATCCGGTTCAATCAGTGATCCTGAGAAGGGGTATCATTTTGAGATTGTATGTTCTGATGCAAAAAGAGCAGAGCAGCTACAGACGATCATCCGCAGTTTTTCGGTAGATGCCAAAATCGTACAGCGTAAGAAATCACATGTGGTCTATGTGAAAGAAGGTGCGCAGATTGTTGACATGCTTGCTGTTATGGAAGCTAATGTGGCATTGATGGACCTGGAGAACATCCGTATACTGAAGGAAATGAGAAATTCAGTAAACAGAAAAGTAAACTGTGAAACTGCGAATATTAATAAAACCGTAAATGCAGCCGTCAAGCAGATGGAGGATATTAAGCTGGTCCGGCAGAAAATAGGATTTGAGCAGCTTAATGAAGGACTTGCACAGGTTGCTGAACTTCGGATGCAGTATCCGGAAGCTACACTAAAAGAATTAGGAATGATGTTAAGCCCGCAGGTGGGCAAATCGGGAGTCAATCACAGACTGAGAAAGCTGAGTGCAATGGCTGACGAACTGCGGGAGAAACAAGGAGGAGAATTATTATGATCAAAAAACCAATCACCATCAATTTATCCACAGGTCTGGAAGCGCGTCCGGTGGCACAGCTGGTACAGGTGGCTAGTCAGTTCAACAGTGAGATTTATGTAGAGATTGGAAAGAAGCGCGTGAATGCAAAGAGCATTATGGGTATGATGACGCTTGGGCTTGATGCAGGGGAAGAAATTACTTTATCTGCAAATGGTGAGGATGAGGAAGCTGCTATGGCAGGTATTGAGCAGTACTTAAGTAATCAGTGATCAAATAGTATTCAGGATAGAACACATCCGGAAGGGAAGACCGCTTTTCGGATGTGTTTTGTCGTGTATACGACAGCAATGTTACTGTGAACAAAGTGAACAGTAACACAGCAATCAATTTCATTGCCATAACAATAACATTAGATTGACCATAAAGATAAAACAGGGTATAATGAGCGAAAAGAGTAGAAATGAGGAGCGTAACAAATGTCAAAATTTCTGAAATTTATTGTACATTTTATAGTGATATGCACCATTGTCTGTGTTGTCGGGCTGGCAGTTCCGCCGTTTTTGGGAATTACGACAGAGATTATGGATGATTCCGGCAAAGAAACGAATCTGCCCATGGGATCGGTTACTTATGCAATTCCGGTAAAGATCAAAGAGGCAGCGGTTGGTGATTCTATTCTGTATCAGACTGATTCTAAAGCATACCGTTATATGATTACGGAAATGGATAAAAAGAATCATATTTTTAAGGTGATAGATTCCAGTGACAAAGATGCAGAACCTGTTGCCGTTGAGGTGAAGGATTACATACCGAAGGTTGTGATCACAGTAGGATATGCAGGATATCTCCTTCTTGCAACAGAAAGCATTGAGGGACTTATTATTCTCGGACTTGCCGTCCTTTTCCTGGTAATTCTGTATATAGTTGCGGAACTTCTGAAAAAAGAACCGCAGGATGATTATGATGAAACAGATACAGAACCCGGATATGTTAAGAGCAAGAAGGAACTTAAGAGAGAAGAGAAGGCAAGAGAGAAGCGTTATAAAGAAGAGGAACGCCAGATTAAGAAAGAGGAAAGGGCACGCAGGAAAGGAAAGGCTCCGGAACGAAAGAAAATTAAAACAGGCGGTTTTGTGGATGAAATCTATGAAGATGAATTGGAACCTGTGAAGCCTGCGCAGCCGGAAACAATTCAGACTGCGACAAGCGAAGCCCATGAACTTCTCAGAAAAGAGATTGCAGCAGCTACGGCGGATGTACCGGTAAAGCAGGAAGAATCTGTACAGACGAAACCGGATGCAGGTGATATACATATGGAGCCTGTTTCCGGAAAGACAGAAGTAATCGTGCCTCAGGTAAAAGAGCAGCTGAAACAGATGATGAATGCTTCGGATAGAAAACCGGTAGAAGCAGAGGAAACAGAAGGAAACGCACAGGAAGAAATCAGGCGTATGGTAATTCCGACATGGTCGGCAGCACAGATTGCCGAGACAGCCAGAAGTCAGGGCGATGCGCCGGATATTGTGAGAGACGATGTTACAAAGGTTACATTATTTGATTATTCCGATATCATTGCGGATGAGAAGCCGGTCTATCCGCAGAAACAGACTGCTGAAGAATAAAATAAGAGATTGAAAAAATATGACGATGAAAAGAACGTGTTTCTTCCTATATATAATATAGAAGGAACACGTTCTTTTTACTGCAGACAATCCGATCTCCATCATATCGTGAAGTCCTGCGTCAGCAGACCTGCAGATATCGGCCTTGCCGTTCACTATTCCGTAATGTTTCTATATAATAAAGCCACTAGTACAGCAAAAATTAAGTTTCTGCTATATTGACGCAGGATGATTTCTTCAGCTGCAAGGCGGAGGAATGAGGCGTAGCGGTGGCTACGGCGCTTGACGACAAGTTGATTCTTTTTTGTTTCGACATACAAGCCCAAATTCAATAAAAAAATTGTACGGAATCAAGTACAAAAAAATATCAAAAAAAGTGAAAAAAACACTTGCATTTTTCTGAGAGGTCGTGTATACTCTCAATTGTTGTGACATTGATAGCAATGAAGCGCGAGGTTGCTGCCGCAGAGATGGCAGGTTTTCCGTGGAGCGAATGTCAAGTTTGAAAACTGACGACAAGTCACTGTACAAGTTCAGAAGACCATCCAGGGATGGCGTGTGTGGTAAAAAATCGAAAGACACACACGGAGATGTGTACAGTCGCCGCTTGTCGTACTGCTTGAAAAGTACGAATAGGAGGAGACTTTTTTTATGGCAAATCAGGTAATGAGAATCACATTAAAGGCTTATGATCATCAGTTAGTAGATGCATCAGCAGCAAAAATCATCGAGACTGTTAAAAAGAACGGAGCAATGGTAAGCGGACCGGTTCCACTTCCAACTAAGAAAGAGGTTGTTACAATCTTAAGAGCCGTTCATAAATACAAAGATTCCAGAGAACAGTTCGAACAGAGAACTCATAAGAGACTGATCGATATCCTTACACCAACACAGAAGACAGTAGATGCTCTGTCAAGACTGGAAATGCCAGCAGGTGTTAACATCGATATCAAGATGAAGACTAAATAATTAGTCATCAACCCCAATTTGATAATGCTATAAGCATTAAGCTATTTACTATATGATTGCCGGTAATCGGTAATCCGCTATAAGGAGGAAGAAAGAATGAAGAAAGCTATTTTAGCTACTAAAGTCGGAATGACTCAGATCTTCAATGAAGACGGCCAGTTGATTCCGGTAACAGTTTTACAGGCTGGTCCTTGTGTCGTAACTCAGGTTAAGACAGAAGAGAACGATGGATACGAAGCAGTTCAGGTTGGATTCGGAGACATCAGAGAAAGCCTTGTTAACAAACCGGAAAAAGGACACTTTGACAAAGCTGGCGTTGCAGTAAAGAGATTCGTTAAAGAGTTCAGATTTGATAACGCTGCTGAATATACAGTAGGACAGGAAATTAAAGCTGATATCTTTGCAGACGGCGATCACATTGATGCAACAGCTGTTTCCAAAGGTAAAGGTTTCCAGGGTGCGATCAAGAGACATGGTCAGTCAAGAGGACCTATGGCTCACGGTTCCAAATATCACCGTCATGCAGGTTCCAATGGTGCTTGTTCTGATCCGAGCAAGGTATTCAAAGGAAAACACATGCCAGGTCATATGGGAAATGTTCAGGTTACTGTACAGAACCTTGAGATTGTACGCGTAGATACAGAAAATAACTTACTGTTAGTTAAAGGTGCTGTTCCAGGACCTAAGAAATCTTTGGTTACTATCAAAGAGACAGTAAAGTCCTTATAATAAGAAAGGAGGAGCACACAAATGGCAAACGTAACTGTTTATAATATGGAAGGCAACGAAGTTGGAACAATGGAACTGAATGATGCAGTATTCGGCGTAGAAGTCAATGAGCATCTTGTTCACCTTGCTGTTGTTCGTCAGCTTGCAAATAATCGCCAGGGTACTCAGAAAGCTAAAACACGTTCTGAAGTAAGCGGCGGCGGAAGAAAACCGTGGAGACAGAAAGGAACAGGTCATGCTAGACAGGGTTCCATCCGTGCACCACAGTGGACTGGCGGCGGTGTTGTATTCGCTCCGGTACCAAGAGATTATGAAGTAAAAATGAACAAGAAAGAAAGAAGAGCTGCTTTAAAATCTGCTCTGACTTCCAAAGTTCAGGACAATAAATTAGTAGTTGTTGATGCTCTTACATTAGCAGATGTTAAGACAAAGGAAATGCAGAAAGTTCTTACAAACCTGAAAGCTGAGAAAGCTCTGGTTATCACAGCAACAGATGACAAGAACGTAATCCTTTCCGCAAGAAACATCACTGATGTTCAGACTGCAACTCCAAGTACTATCAACGTATACGATGTTATGAACCACAACACCGTAATCGTAACCAAAGATGCTGTAGCATCCATCGAGGAGGTATATGCATAATGGCTGATATCAAGTACTATGACGTAATCAAGAAACCAGTGATTACAGAAAAATCTATGAATGCAATGGCTGAAAAGAAATACACTTTCTTAGTTCATCCGGAAGCAAACAAATCTCAGATCAAAGAAGCTGTAGAGAAAATGTTCGAAGGAACAAAAGTAAAGAGCGTTAACACCATGAATATGGATGGAAAGAAAAAACGCCGTGGTATGACAGTTGGAACAACTGCTAAAACCAAAAAAGCTATCGTAGCTCTGACAGAAGACAGCAAAGATATCGAAATCTTCGAAGGACTTTAATTGATAGCCCATGCGGTATGAGTGCCACTTCGGAAGCTTTGCTTCCTCAGCCGCGTTACACGCTTATGAGTCTTCACAAGAATCCGACCTTACATGCAAGCATGACGGTCTGCTTCTTATGAATCCTCGGCACTCTGATTATCGCGAGTATACGCATTCAAAAGCGTGAGGACAAATTTGAAAGGAGAACAAAAATGGGAATCAAAAGTTATAACCCATATACACCGTCTAGAAGACATATGACTGGTTCCGATTTCTCAGAGATCACAAAATCTACACCAGAGAAATCTCTTACCGTGTCTTTAAAGAAAAACGCTGGACGTAACAACCAGGGTAAGATTACAGTTAGACACCGCGGAGGCGGAAGCAGAAGAAAATACAGAATCATCGACTTCAAGAGAAGAAAAGATGGAATCCCTGCAACAGTAGTTTCCATCGAGTATGATCCAAACAGAACAGCAAACATCGCTTTAATCTCTTATGTAGATGGCGAGAAAGCATATATCCTTGCACCGGAAGGCTTAAAAGTAGGTCAGAAAGTTATGAACGGAGCTGATGCAGAAGTTCGTGTTGGTAACTGCTTACCATTAGAGCTTATCCCGGTTGGTACTATGGTACACAACATTGAGCTTCATCCTGGAAAGGGCGGACAGATGGTTCGTTCTGCTGGAAACGGCGCTCAGTTAATGGCTAAAGAAGGCAAATACGCAACACTGCGTCTGCCATCTGGTGAAATGAGAATGGTTCCGATCGTATGCCGCGCATCTGTAGGCGTTGTCGGAAACGGAGATCACAACCTGATTAACATCGGTAAAGCCGGACGTAAACGTAACATGGGTATCAGACCTACTGTTCGTGGTTCCGTAATGAACCCGAATGACCATCCACATGGTGGTGGTGAAGGAAAGACCGGTATCGGTCGTCCAGGTCCATGTACTCCATGGGGAAAACCTGCTCTTGGTCTGAAGACAAGAAAGAAAAACAAACCGTCCAACAAGCTCATCGTAAGAAGACGCGATGGAAAAGCATTATCGAAATAATAAGGAGGATTAAGCATGTCTCGTTCACTGAAAAAAGGACCTTTTGCAGATGCCAGCTTACTTAAAAAAGTAGACGCATTAAACGCTGCAAATGACAAATCCGTTATCAAAACCTGGTCACGCCGTTCTACAATCTTCCCGTCCTTCGTAGGACACACAATCGCTGTCCATGACGGAAGAAAACACGTGCCGGTATATGTAACAGAAGATATGGTTGGCCACAAACTCGGTGAGTTCGTTGCAACCAGAACTTACAGAGGACACGGAAAAGACGAAAAGAAATCCGGTGTTCGCTAGTATTTGACTTTATATTCTGTCTGCTGCCCACAAGACAGCGGACAGGTTAACCTGATATTGAGAGAAAGAGGAAAGGAGGCACTTTAAAATGGCAAAGGGACATAGAAGCCAGATAAAAAGAGCCAGAAATGAGAGTAATAGAGAGACAAGACCGTCTGCAAAATTATCTTATGCAAGAATTTCTGTTCAGAAAGCCTGCTACGTGTTAGATGTAATCCGCGGTAAAGATGTGCAGACAGCACTTGGTATCTTAACATACAACCCAAGATACGCTTCCAGCGTTATCAAGAAACTTCTTGAGTCAGCAATTGCAAATGCTGAAAACAACAACGGAATGAATGCAGACAACCTCTACGTTGCAGCCTGCTATGCAGATAAAGGACCTACAATGAAGAGAATTCAGCCAAGAGCACAGGGTAGAGCTTACAGAATCGAGAAGAGAACAAGCCATATCACCATCGTGCTGGATGAAAGATAAGGAGGAAAAGCATGGGACAGAAAGTTAACCCACATGGCCTTAGAGTCGGTGTTATCAAGGATTGGGATTCAAGATGGTATGCTGATGCAGACTTCGCTGATTACCTGGTAGAAGACTACAACATCAGAACATTCCTTAAAAAGAAATTATACAGCGCAGGTGTTTCCAAGATCGAGATCGAGAGAGCATCTGACAGAGTTAAGATCATCATCTACACAGCTAAACCTGGTATCGTAATCGGTAAAGGCGGAGCTGAGATTGAAAAAGTTAAAGCTGAATTAAAGAAATTCACAGACAAGAAACTTATCGTAGATATCAAAGAAGTAAAGAGACCAGACAAAGACGCTCAGTTAGTAGCAGAGAATATCGCACTTCAGCTTGAGAACCGTATCTCTTTCAGACGTGCTATGAAATCTACAATGCAGAGAACAATGAAGGCCGGAGCTAAAGGTATCAAAACATCCGTATCCGGACGTCTTGGCGGTGCTGATATGGCTCGTACAGAGTTCTACAGCGAAGGAACTATCCCGCTTCAGACACTTCGTGCAGATATTGACTATGGATTCGCAGAAGCAGACACAACATACGGCAAAGTTGGCGTAAAAGCTTGGGTCTACAATGGCGAAGTACTTCCAACAAAAGGAACTAAGGAAGGGAGCGATAAATAATGTTAATGCCAAAAAGAGTAAAACGTCGTAAACAATTCCGTGGCTCCATGAGAGGAAAAGCCCTTAGAGGTAATAAGATCAATTATGGTGAATTCGGACTTGTTGCAACCGAACCGTGTTGGATCCGTTCCAACCAGATCGAAGCAGCCCGTGTTGCTATGACTCGTTATATCAAACGTGGTGGTCAGGTTTGGATCAAGATTTTCCCAGATAAACCAGTAACAGCGAAACCAGCAGAAACACGAATGGGTTCCGGAAAAGGTGCTCTCGAATACTGGGTAGCAGTTGTTAAGCCAGGACGTGTAATGTTCGAAATCGCAGGCGTTTCCGAGGAAATCGCTCGTGAAGCATTACGTCTTGCGATGCACAAGTTACCATGTAAATGTAAAATCGTTTCTCGTGCAGACTTAGAAGGCGGTGATAACAGTGAAAATTAATAAATTCGTGGAAGATTTAAAGGCAAAATCAGCTGCAGAATTAAATGAAGAATTAGTAGCTGCTAAAAAAGAACTTTTCAATCTGAGATTTCAGAATGCAACTAATCAATTAGAGAATACAAGCCGCATTAAAGAGGTTCGCAAGAACATTGCAAGAATCCAGACAGTAATTACTGAGCAGGCTAACGCTTCCAAATAATAGGAGGAAACTATCGTGGAAAGAAATCTGAGAAAAACCCGCGTGGGTAAGGTTGTCAGCAATAAGATGGACAAGACCATTGTAGTTGCTATTGAAGACCATGTAAAACATCCTCTTTACAAAAAGATCGTGAAGAGAACATATAAATTAAAAGCTCATGACGAAAACAATGAGTGCAATATCGGTGATACCGTAAAAGTTATGGAAACCAGACCGTTATCCAAGGATAAAAGATGGAGACTGGTTGAAATCGTAGAGAAAGTTAAATAAGGAGGAAACCAGTATGATCCAGCAGGAAACTAGACTGAAAGTTGCCGACAACACTGGTGCAAAAGAAATCCTTTGTATTCGTGTTATGGGCGGCTCTACAAGAAGATATGCAAGCATTGGCGATACAATCATTGCTACTGTTAAAGATGCAACACCAGGCGGCGTTGTTAAAAAAGGTGACGTTGTAAAAGCTGTTGTAGTTAGAACTAAAAAAGGCGCTCGTCGTAAAGACGGATCTTACATCCGTTTCGATGAAAATGCTGCCGTAATCATTAAAGACGACTTAACTCCGAGAGGAACACGTATCTTTGGACCAGTTGCCAGAGAGCTTCGTGAAAAGAAATTCATGAAGATCGTTTCCTTAGCTCCGGAAGTATTATAGGAGGGTGCCTAATGTCAGCTATGAAAATTAAAAAAGGTGATACTGTAAAAGTTATCGCTGGTAAAGATAATGGCAAAGAGGGTAAAGTCCTTGCAGTTAACGCAAAAGACAATACCGTTGTTGTTGAGAATATCAACAAAGTTACAAAACACAGCAAACCATCTGCTGCAAATCAGCAGGGCGGAATCATTACAAAAGAAGCTCCACTGCACATCTCCAACGTTATGCTGGTTGTTGATGGACAGGCTACAAGAGTAGGATTCCAGATGGACGGCGACAAAAAAGTCCGCGTTGCTAAAAAGACCGGTAAGGTTATCGATTAATTAAGAGAGGAGGCATGACAAGTGAGTAGATTAAAAGAAATGTACAAAAATGAGATCATGGATGCCATGACCAAAAAATTTGGATACAAAAATGTTATGGAAGTGCCAAAACTCGACAAGATCGTAATCAATATGGGTGTTGGTGAAGCCAAAGAAAACGCTAAGCTTCTTGATGCTGCAATCGCAGATATGGAACTTATCACAGGACAGAAAGCAATCGCTACTAAAGCTAAAAAATCTGTCGCTAACTTTAAAATCAGAGAGGGTATGCCGATCGGTTGTAAAGTTACATTAAGAGGAGAAAAAATGTACGAGTTCGCTGATCGTCTGATCAACCTTGCACTTCCTCGTGTACGTGACTTCCGTGGTGTTAACCCGAACGCATTCGATGGTCGTGGAAACTACGCTCTGGGTATCAAAGAGCAGCTGATCTTCCCGGAAGTTGAATATGACAAAGTTGACAAAGTAAGAGGTATGGACATCATCTTCGTTACTACAGCTAAGACTGATGAAGAAGCTCGTGAATTACTGACATTATTCAATATGCCGTTTGCAAAATAATAGGAGGAACGATTCATGGCTAAAACAGCAATGAAAATCAAACAGCAGCGTAAACAGAAATTCTCCACAAGAGAATATACACGTTGCAATATTTGTGGACGTCCACATTCTGTTTTAAGAAAGTACGGAATCTGCAGAATCTGCTTCCGTGAATTAGCTTACAAGGGACAGATCCCGGGTGTTAAGAAGGCTTCCTGGTAGGAACCGGATTTAAATAAAATAAACGATCGGCTGATTTATCAGTCCGATCATATGTCCAAACGAGATTTATGATAAAACAGGTAACAATGTAAACAATTAATATATATGCACATGTAAAGTCTGAATAACAGGAGGAAACTAACATGACAATGAGCGATCCAATCGCAGATATGCTTACAAGAATCCGTAACGCAAACACTGCAAAACATGACACAGTAGATGTTCCGGCATCCAAAATGAAAACTGCAATTGCTAACATCCTTGTTGATGAAGGATATATTGCAAAATATGATTTAGTTGAAGATGGAGTTGTTAAAACTCTTCATATCACACTGAAATACGGTGAAGACAAAAACGAAAAAATCATCACTGGTTTAAAGAGAATTTCCAAACCTGGTCTTCGTATCTACGCAGGTAAGGATCAGCTTCCAAAAGTTCTTGGTGGACTTGGAATCGCAATTCTTTCTACAAACAAAGGTGTTATTACTGATAAAGAAGCTCGTAAACTTCAGGTTGGCGGCGAAGTATTAGCATTCGTTTGGTAATTTGAACCAAGATTTTTTATAGAGAACAAACTGAAAACAGAGAGGATGAAACATCCTCTCCGATAATCTAAGTAAGGAGGACAAACATATGTCACGAATTGGTAGACTTCCGGTTGCTATTCCTGCAGGCGTAGAAGTAACTGTCGCTGAAGGCAACGTAGTAACTGTAAAAGGACCAAAAGGAACTCTCGAAAGAGCACTTCCTACAGAAATGGAAATCAAAGTCGAAGATGGTCATGTAGTAGTATCCAGACCAAACGACTTAAAGAAAATGAAATCTCTTCACGGTTTAACAAGAAGCTTGATCCACAACATGGTTGTTGGTGTAAGCGAAGGCTATACAAAAGAGCTTGAAGTTAACGGTGTAGGTTATAAAGCAGCAAAACAGGGCAAAAAGCTTGTGCTTAGCCTTGGATATTCTCATCCGGTAGAAATGGAAGATCCAGACGGAATCGAAACCAAAGTAGATGGTAACAAGATTATCGTATCCGGTATCAGCAAAGAAAAAGTCGGCCAGTTTGCAGCTGAGATCAGAGACAAGAGAAGACCTGAGCCATACAAAGGTAAAGGTATTAAGTATGTTGATGAAGTTATCAGACGTAAAGTTGGTAAGACTGGTAAGAAATAATTCAGGAGGGTGAGAAAATGGTAAATAAGGCATCTAGAGCGAAAATTCGTGAGAATAAGCATAGAAGATTACGTCATCATTTAAACGGAACTGCAACAACACCACGTTTAGCAGTATTTCGTTCCAACAAGCATATTTATGCTCAGATCATTGATGACACTGTAGGAAAAACTTTAGTATCTGCTTCTACTCTTCAGAAAGAAGTAAGAGCTGAGTTAGAGAACACTGATGATGTAGCAGCAGCTGCACATTTAGGAACCGTTATTGGTAAGAAAGCTGTTGAAGCTGGCATCGAAAGCGTTGTTTTCGACAGAGGAGGCTATATCTACCACGGTAAAGTTAAAGCACTGGCAGACGCAGCAAGAGAAGCTGGGCTGAAATTCTAATAAGGAGGAGCGAAACACATGAAACGTAATCTTATTGATGCTAGTCAGTTAGAATTAGAAGATAAAGTAGTATCAATCAAGCGTGTTACCAAGGTTGTTAAAGGTGGTCGTAACTTCCGTTTCACAGCTTTAGTTGTTGTAGGTGACGGCAACGGACACGTTGGTGCAGGTTTAGGTAAAGCAGCCGAAATTCCTGAAGCGATCCGCAAAGGAAAAGAGGATGCTATTAAGAAATTAGTAACAGTAGCAAGAGACGAAAACAACTCTATTACACATGACTTCGTTGGAAAATACGGAAGCGCTGAAATGCTTCTGAAGAGAGCTCCGGAAGGTACTGGAGTTATCGCCGGCGGTCCTGCCCGTGCGGTAATCGAGTTAGCTGGTATCAAAAACATCCGTACAAAATGTATGGGATCCAGAAACAAACAGAACGTTGTTCTTGCAACAATCGAAGGCTTAAGACAGTTAAAAACTCCGGAAGAAGTTGCTAGACTTCGCGGAAAATCTGTTGATGAGATTCTGGCTTAAGGAGGAAATACAAAAATGGCAAACACATTAAAAGTTACATTAGTAAAATCTCCTATTGGTGCAGTTCCGAAACACAAAAAAACTGTTGCAGCTATGGGTCTTACAAAAATGCACAAAACAGTTGAAATGCCGGATAATGCAGCAACAAGAGGAATGATTCAGCAGGTACAGCACCTGGTAAAGGTTGAAGAAGCTTAATTGCGATTTAACCAGAGAGAATTCTGATATGGATCTGATATGAACCTGTTATTCGCAGAGAATGGCAGGAGCATACAGAAACATATTCAGACACAATACAATCTGAACTTATAGATTTGAAATAATAATAAGGAGGTGCCAACATGGAATTATCAAACTTAAGACCAGCAGAAGGTTCTAAGCACAGCGATAACTTCAGAAGAGGCCGTGGACATGGTTCTGGAAACGGTAAAACAGCCGGTAAAGGACACAAAGGACAGTTAGCTCGTTCCGGTCACAAGAAACCGGGATTTGAAGGTGGTCAGATGCCTTTATACAGACGTCTGCCTAAGAGAGGATTCAAAAACAGAAATACAAAAGAGATTATTGCAATCAACGTTGACGTACTGAACCGTTTTGAAGATGGTGCAGAAGTTACAGCAGAAAGCTTACTTGCAAGCGGTGCAATCTCCAAGATCGCTGATGGCGTTAAAATTCTTGGAAACGGTGAGCTGACAAAGAAACTTAATGTCAAAGTAAATGCTGTCAGCGAGACTGCAAAATCAAAAATTGAAGCTGCTGGTGGTACAGTAGAGGTGATCTAATGTTTGAAACTCTTAAAAATGTTTTTAGAGTGAAAGAAATGAGACGCAAGCTGTTGTATCTGATATGGATGATTTTTATCATCCGTATCGGCTGCCAGATTCCGGTACCGGGAGTTGACAGTGATTTCTTCAAACAGTGGTTCAGCAGCAATGCCGGTGATGCATTCAATTTCTTTGATGCATTTACCGGTGGTTCATTTGAAAGAATGTCAATTTTCGCATTAAACATCACACCATATATTACATCTTCCATTATCATTCAGCTTCTTACCATTGCAATTCCGGCACTGGAAGAAATGCAGAGAGATGGTGAAGAGGGAAGAAAGAAGATGACTGCGATCACACGTTATGTGACCGTAGGTCTTGCTTTATTTGAGTCAATCGCAATGGCAATCGGATTCGGACGTCAGGGTATGATTCCGAATCTGGACTTCTTTAAAGGTGTTGTAGTTGTTGCCTGCCTTACAGCCGGTTCAGCTATGCTGATGTGGCTCGGTGAGCGTATTACGGAAAAAGGCGTTGGAAATGGTATTTCCATCGTACTTACCATTAATATCATTTCCAGAGTACCAAGCGACCTGACATTACTGTATGAGAACTTTATTAAAGGAAAAACGATTGCAAAGGGTACTCTTGCAGGACTGATCATTGCAGCCGTTATTCTTCTGGTAGTAGTTCTGGTACTTATCCTTAACGGAGCAGAGAGAAGAATTCCGGTTCAGTATTCCAAGAAAATGGTTGGAAGAAAGCTGATGGGCGGTCAGTCCACCAATATTCCGCTGAAGGTTAACACCGCCGGTGTTATCCCGGTAATCTTTGCATCCTCCATTATGTCTTTCCCGGCTGTCATTGCGCAGTTAACAGGAAAAGGTAATGGTACAGGAATCGGAAGTGAGATTATTCGTGGTCTTTCTTCCAATAACTGGTGTAATCCGAAACAGCTCCAGTATACATGGGGATTGGTTCTTTACATCGTACTTTGTGTTTTCTTTGCATATTTCTACACTTCCATTACATTCAATCCTCTGGAAGTTGCAGATAATATCAAAAAGCAGGGTGGATTTATTCCGGGTATTCGTCCTGGAAAACCTACGTCAGACTATTTGACTAATATCTTAAATTATATTATATTTATAGGTGCAGTAGGTCTTATCATTGTGTGCGTGATTCCGTTCATCTTTAATGGTGTATTCGGAGCGAATGTTTCATTCGGTGGTACATCTATCATCATTATTGTTGGTGTTATCCTCGAAACTGTGAAACAGATTGAGTCACAGCTTCTCGTACGTAATTACAAAGGCTTTCTGAACAATTAAAAATGAGAGGTTGTGGTGCATGGCATCACAGCCTTGATTTGCTAAAAAAGAAAACGGAGGGTATAACTTATGAAAATCATTATGTTGGGTGCACCGGGGGCAGGAAAAGGAACTCAGGCGAAGAAAATTGCTGCGAAATATCAGATTCCGCATATTTCTACCGGAGATATTTTCCGCGCAAACATTAAAAATGGAACAGAACTGGGTAAAAAAGCAAAAACTTATATGGATCAGGGACTTCTCGTACCTGATGAACTGACCTGTGATCTGGTTGTGGACAGAATACAACAGCCGGATGCAGCAAATGGTTATGTGCTGGATGGTTTTCCAAGAACAATTCCTCAGGCAGAGTGCTTAACAGAGGCTCTGAACAAACTGGGAAGTAAAGTTGATTATGCAATCGATGTGGATGTTCCGGATTCCAATATTGTAAACCGTATGTCCGGAAGACGTGCCTGCCTGAAATGTGGTGCTACTTATCATGTTGTACATGCAGCACCGAAGGTTGAGGGCGTTTGTGATACCTGTGGAGAGAAACTGGTGCTTCGTGATGATGACCAGCCTGAAACAGTTCAGAAACGTCTTAACGTATATCATGAGCAGACACAGCCGCTGATCGATTATTATACTAAAGAGGGAATTTTAAAATCAGTGGATGGTACAAAAGATCTTGAAGAAGTATTTGCAGATATTGTTGCCATCCTGGGAGAGTAATTGGGTGTTTTTAAACACCATCTGGAGGTAAAATGTCGGTTTCTATCAAGACAGAACATGAAATTGAACTTATGAGGGAGGCAGGTCATCTGCTTGAAAAAGTGCATGATGGTCTGATCCCTTACATTAAACCGGGAGTGAGCACAAAGGAGATTGACCGTATCGGAGAACAGATGATACGTGATCTGGGATGCATCCCGAATTTCCTGAACTACGGAGGGTTTCCGGCGTCATTCTGTATCAGTCTGAATGATGAGGTAGTTCATGGGATCCCGTCTGAAGAGAAGATCATTCAGGAGGGAGATCTTGTAAAGATTGATGCCGGTCTTATTTATAAGGGGTATCATTCTGATGCAGCGAGGACTTATGCTGTCGGTGAAGTTTCACCGCAGGCACGTAAGCTGATGGATGTGACCAGAGAGTGTTTCTTTGAGGGACTCAAGGCCGCACGTGCGGGAAATCATCTGAATGATATTTCCAAGGCAATCGGTGCTCATGCTGCCAAATATCATTATGGGATTGTCCGCGACCTGGTTGGACATGGAATCGGCACTCACCTTCATGAGGATCCGCAGATCCCGAATTTTCCGCAGAAGCGAAGAGGAGTTCGTCTGATGCCGGGTATGACACTTGCTGTAGAGCCTATGATCAATCTGGGACGTGCAGATGTGGCATGGTTGGATGATGAGTGGACTGTTGTAACTATGGATGGTTCTCTTTCTGCTCATTATGAGAATACGATTCTTATTACAGACGGAGATCCGGAGATTCTGACTCTTACGAAATAATTGGACGACATACAGGAGGTTTAAAATGTCAAAAGCAGATGTAATCGAAGTGGAAGGCACTGTTCTGGAAAAGCTGCCTAATGCGATGTTTAAAGTGGAACTGGAGAACAAACATGTGGTGCTTGCACATATCAGTGGAAAGTTACGTATGAATTTTATTCGTATTCTTCCCGGAGATAAAGTTACGATTGAACTGTCTCCGTATGATCTGTCTAAGGGCAGGATTATCTGGAGAGATAAGTAAGAAATATTGGACTGCAGTTGGTGCAGTGATGAGAAAGAGAGCTGGAGGGATCTGGTTCTCTTTTTTTGTGCTGTAAAGGGGGACGCGTAGAAAAATAATTCATTTCATGTGCGGTTTCGGCATCTAAGATATTCTAAGCTTTCATAAATCTGCTAAAAGCATGAGGAAATCAGGTCAAACTCGCTTCGCTCAGACAGTGACCTGATTTTCTCATAACGCAGATTTCTGAGAGCTAAGAATATCTAAGATGCCTGCAAATGCACATGAAATGAATTATTTTTCTACGCTGTATGTTGGCAGTGGGAAGTATAAATGGATGATTGGGGGAGAAAATGAAAAAATGTGATTTTATTCAAAAAAATGCTTGCATTTTATATTTTGCTGTGATAATATATAAGCCGAACGCGTGAGTATATTGTATTTGTGCGCTCAAAAAACTGCAGATTTTAATGAATTTACGGAAGGAGGATTTCCAGTGAAAGTAAGATCATCTGTAAAGCCGATCTGCGAAAAATGCAAGATCATTAAAAGAAAAGGATCTATCAGAGTAATCTGTGAGAATCCAAAACACAAACAGCGTCAGGGTTGATTGACGGTTTAAAGTTTGTATAACGTGCGGCTGCAGTGTGAGACGCCCGGAAGGGTTGTTCAGACTGTTAAGATAGTTTTAGCATGTATTGCCTAATACCGAGAGGCAACGTTGGCCCGTTGGCCGCAGTAATTCGGAAAGGCTGCTTTTCGCCAATTGCAGCTGGGTGTTTTACCGAGGCACCCCAATTAGGAACTGAGAAATAAGGAAGTGATGTGTCCGATACATCCCATTTCACCTTACTTGAGTGAGAGAATTTGCGAGGGTAAGTGATGTACAGGCATTAAGGACTTTCAAAGTAGAAGATGGAGGAAACAGTACATGGCTCGTATAGCTGGTGTAGACTTACCAAGAGAAAAACGTATTGAAATCGGTCTTACCTACATTTATGGTATTGGTAGACCAAGCGCAGACAAGATCCTTGCAAAGGCAGAAGTTAATCCTGACACACGTGTCAGAGATCTGACTGATGACGAAGTAAAGAGACTCAGCGCAGTTATTGATGAAACAATGACAGTAGAAGGTGACCTTCGTAGAGAAATCGCCCTCAACATTAAGAGACTGCAGGAAATCGGATGCTACAGAGGTATCCGTCATCGTAAAGGACTTCCGGTTCGTGGTCAGAAGACTAAGACCAACGCCAGAACACGTAAAGGTCCTAAGAGAACAGTAGCTAATAAGAAGAAATAAATAAAGCTTTAAACATCTGATAAGCGTAGGCTGATCTTATGAGGAAGCTTGCATGGACACTTGATGAATGACGAGCGAAGCGAGGAAATGAATTTAGTGGACATGGTGTTTCTTGTAACATATATTTGATTGATAAATAGGAAAGTGTAGGTTAGTTTTAAAATGGCTAAAGTGACTAAAAAAGCGACTGCAAAACGTCGTGTCAAGAAAAACGTTGAACACGGACAGGCACATATTCAGTCTTCTTTCAACAATACAATTGTTACTCTGACTGACAATGAAGGAAATGCTCTTTCATGGGCAAGTGCTGGTGGTCTTGGATTTAGAGGTTCAAGAAAATCTACTCCTTATGCAGCACAGATGGCAGCTGAGACTGCAACAAAAGCTGCACTTATTCATGGTTTGAAAACTGTAGATGTTATGGTAAAAGGACCAGGTTCTGGACGTGAAGCTGCAATCCGTGCCCTTCAGGCTTGCGGACTGGAAGTAACAAGCATCCGCGACGTAACTCCGGTACCACACAACGGTTGCCGCCCACCAAAACGCAGAAGAGTCTAATTGATTTAGAATATTAGGAGGTATTTGAGAAATGGCAGTAAATAGAGTGCCTGTTCTGAAAAGATGCAGATCCCTTGGCCTGGATCCGATTTATTTAGGAATTGATAAAAAATCCACAAGACAGTTAAAACGTGCAAATCGTAAAATGTCTGAGTATGGTTTACAGTTAAGAGAAAAACAGAAAGCAAAATTCATCTACGGAGTTCTGGAAAAACCTTTCCACAATTACTACGACAAAGCTGACAGAATGCCTGGACAGACTGGTGCAAACCTTATGATCCTTCTTGAGAGCAGACTTGACAATGTAGTATTCCGTATGGGATTTGCAAGAACAAGAAAAGAAGCTCGTCAGATTGTTGACCACAAGCATGTACTTGTAAACGGAAAATGTGTAAACATTCCTTCCTACCTTGTAAAAGCCGGTGATCAGATCGAGATCAGAGAAAAATCCAAAGGTTCTGAAAGATACAAAGGTATCCTTGAAGTAACTGGCGGACGTCTTGTTCCGGAATGGATCGATGTAGATCAGGAGAACTTAAAAGGAACTGTAAAAGAACTTCCTAACAGAGAAGCAATTGATGTTCCTGTAAACGAGATGCTTATCGTCGAGTTGTACTCCAAATAATCCATAGGATTATATCATAGAAAATTACCTGGTAATATTTCTATTATTTATACGATTCAGTGGTTGATTATTATCTTCCGCTGAATTGTAGTATTTGAATGAATACCCCTCAAACTTTTATTAACCCAGAAGGAGGGAACCCTATAGTGTTTGATTTTAATAAACCTAAGATCGAGATTACCGAATTATCTGAAGATAAAAAATTTGGCAGATTCGTAGTTGAGCCTCTGGAAAGAGGATATGGAACTACACTTGGAAATTCTTTAAGAAGAATTATGCTGTCTTCCCTGCCGGGTGCAGCTGTAAGCCAGGTTAAAATTGATGGTGTGCTTCACGAATTCAGCTCCATTCCGGGCGTAAAAGAAGACGTGAGCGATATTATCATGAATCTGAAGAGCCTTGCTATTAAGAACCACAGCACAGACAATGAGCCGAAAACAGCATACATCGAATGTGAAGGAAAAGGTGTTGTAACTGCAGCTGATATCCAGGCTGATCAGGATATCGAGATTATGAATCCGGATCAGGTGATTGCTACTTTAAACGGTGGCAAGGACTGCAGACTTGCTATGGAGCTTACTATTACAAAAGGCCGCGGATATATCAGTGCTGATAAAGGTAAATCTGATGATATGCCGATCGGTGTACTTGCAGTTGATGCTATCTATACACCGGTAGACAGAGTCAACATGACTGTAGAGAATACACGTGTTGGTCAGGTAACCGATTATGATAAGCTGACACTGGATGTGTATACAAACGGTACACTTGATCCGGATGAGGCGGTAAGCCTTGCAGCAAAAGTATTAAGCGAGCACTTGAGCCTTTTCATTGACCTTTCCGAGAATGCAAAGACCGCTGAGGTTATGATCGAGAAAGAAGACAATGAGAAAGAAAAAGTCCTGGAAATGAGCATTGATGAACTTGAGTTATCTGTTCGTTCCTATAACTGCTTGAAGAGAGCCGGAATTAATACAGTTGAAGAATTATGTAACAAGACTTCTGATGATATGATGAAGGTTCGTAACCTTGGACGTAAATCATTAGAAGAAGTTCTTGCGAAACTGAAAGAGCTGGGCTTACAGCTTCAGCCTGCAGAAGAGTAAGAATTGATCAGGTTATTGGTTCTCTAAGGGAACAATAACCAGTTAACAAAGAGATATTATACGGTGGGGATGCCTAAGCAGTCGGACAGTAAGACCGAACAAGCGTGCCCGGCTGTCCCACAGATGGAGGAAAATTAAATGGCAAAATATAGAAAATTAAGCAGAACTTCTGACCAGAGAAAAGCATTACTGAGAAGCCAGGTAACAAGCCTTTTATATCATGGAAAAATTGTTACTACAGAAGCTAAAGCAAAAGAAATCCGTAAAATCGCAGAAGGCCTTGTAGCTATGGCTGTTCGTGAAAAAGATAACTTCGAAACTGTTACTGTAACTGCTAAAGTTGCTCGTAAAGATGCTGAAGGCAAGAGAGTAAAAGAAGTTGTTGACGGAAAGAAGAAAACTGTATACGATGAAGTACAGAAAGAGATTAAGAAAGATGCTCCTTCCAGACTTCACGCTCGTCGTCAGATGATGAAAGTTTTCTACCCGGTTAAAGAAGTACCTGCAAAGGGTGCCGGAAGAAAGAAAAACACTAAAGACGTAGATATGGTTGCTAAGATGTTCGATGAGATCGCTCCAAAATACGCTGACCGTAACGGTGGTTACACAAGAATCGTTAAGATCGGACCGCGTAAAGGCGATGCTGCAATGGAAGTACTGATCGAATTAGTATAATCCAGCCAGATTTTCGATTTTATATTTGTCCAGACGATGATAAGACTGCATATGTATGGTGTTCATGCCGTATATATGCAGTTTTTTTTGTTATGCTATAGGAAATCACTTCCTTGTAACATAACCGTTTATTACCCTTGATTATTTGAGCCAGATAGCGTAAAATCGTAGAGTATATAAAAACCATATTGATGAAGAAGTGTTAAATAAGACATTGGACTGTTACAAAATACGAGAGCAAAAGATAAGCGAGGAATACAAATGACCGGCAGGAGATTGAAAAATTGAGGCAGAATACGAAAAAGAAACGATCAGGATTTGGTTATTTCATCAGGATGTTTTTGTTGTTGGTGGAATTACTGGCTGTTACACTGTTTCTGTGGGGAAATGATGCTTATTCCATATCTGCCACCACACCTGAATTTAAGTGGGAAAATTATAAAACGATCGCACATGCACTGGGAGGGATTGGTGATAAAACCTATCTGAATTCAAAAGAGAGTTTTCTGGCAGGCTATCAGATGGGGTGCAGGTTGTTTGAAGTTGATCTTGTGAAGACATCTGACAATGTATGGGTGTGCCGCCATAGCTGGTATCAGTCTCTTGGACAATGGGAAGGCGATGAAAAGAAAGTTCTGTCCTCAGAGGAATTCTTATCCCGGCCCATTTATGGAAAATATACTCCTATAACATTTGAAGATCTGCTGGTTCTGCTGAGCGATTATCCGGACGCTTTTGTGATGCTGGATTCCAAACAGTATTCTCTCCGTAATTATCAGAAAACAGTGGAAGATTATGCAGACTATATTGAACTGGCAGAGGCTGCCGGTGTCCCGGATGTGATGCGGCAGGTCATACCGGAAATTTATAACCAGGCAATGTTTGCCGGAACAGCACTGCTGTACGATTTTCCAGGATATATTTATTCTTTATGGCAGGAATACTCTATTAAAGAACTGACTGAAATTGCGGCATTTTGCAGAGAAAAGAATATTCAGGCAGCTACAGTCTATTATAAATACTGGTCAGAGGATGTGCAGGAGATTTTTGACAAAAAAGGGATCAGGTTATATATTTATACTGTGAATGACCTGAAGGAAGCACAATATTATATGCAAGAGGGTGCGGCAGGTGTATGCTCAGACTATCTGCAGGATACTATGTTTAACTGATCTGTCCTGTCGGCATTATGAAATGGTCGTAGAGGATTATTATAGCTGTAGCTGTTCCGGAATGAATAAGGGTAAAGATATCAGGAGCAAAAAGAATTTTAACAGGATATAGCAAGAATTCTCCCTCCTCTATAGGTGGTAGATGAATTGCAAATAAGAAAATGAACGGCAGTGGCGGGCGGAGAGAAATCGGTATCTCCCACTGACATGAGGCAAACCACAGTCAGTATGTTGTTGACACGTCAGACTCTGTGAAATTACCGACTGTGAGTTGAAACAAATAAGCGGCAATAACAAAGATTATATTTATAAAGGAAATTATCATACACAATGAAAATAAGAGTAATGATTGCTGTCTGTGCAGCAAAATTTGTAGGATACGTATGTAAGAAAATGGGAAGACAGGGTGTGACCTGGGCAGGAAAAGTGGCGATTAAGATCTGTCCGGACATTCTGGAACAGCTTTCCTCACAGGTACGAAAGGCTATTTTTGCAACCTGCGGTACAAATGGAAAGACAACTACCAACAATATGCTCTGTGCGGCACTGGAAGCGGAAGGACAGAAAGTAATCTGTAACCATACAGGTTCCAATATGCTCAATGGAGTTGTTGCCGCATTTGTGCTGGCTTCGAAATGGAATGGTAAGATTGATGCGGACTATGCATGCATTGAGGCCGATGAAGCATCCACCAGACATATTTTTCCGAGAATCAAACCGGACTATATGCTTCTGACAAATCTTTTCCGCGACCAGCTTGACAGATACGGAGAGATTGATATCACTATGAACATTCTGGAAGAAATGATGCGCAAGGTTCCGAAGATGCAGATTATTGTAAACGGTGATGATGCATTATCCGCATATCTTGCCATGGATTCCGGGAATCCATATGTAACTTATGGTATCAGTAAACCGGTGATCAAATCTGCGGCAAATGAAATCAGGGAAGGACGTTTCTGTAAGCGATGCGGTGAAAAACTGGAATATCGTTTCTATCATTACAGCCAGCTGGGAGATTATTATTGTCCAAAATGCGGATTTGCAAGACCGAAGCCGGATTTTGATGCGGAGGATGTAAAAGTAGGCGACCAGCTCAGCTTTTGTGTAGAAGGAAAACACATTGTAGCAAATTATAAGGGATTTTATAATGTGTATAATATACTGGCAGCTTATGCGGGAGTGAGGACTGCGGGATTTGCGGGAGAGCATTTCGGGGATATGCTCCGCAGATTTAATCCGGAAAACGGACGTATGGAGCAGTTTCGCATTAAGGGAACAGGAGTAACCTTAAATCTTGCCAAGAATCCGGCGGGATTTAATCAGAATATTTCCTCAGTGATGCAGGATCAGGCACCGAAGGACATCATTATTGCGATCAATGATAATGCTCAGGATGGAACAGATATTTCCTGGCTCTGGGATGTTGACTTTGATCTTCTCGGAAATGATTCAGTGAAATCTATTACTGTAAGCGGTATCCGCTGTCAGGATATGCGTCTGCGGCTGAAATATGTGGATATCCCGTCTGTCCTCGAGGGCGATGTTGAGAAAGCAATCCGCGACAGAGTAGAGGACGGAGTGGGGAATCTGTATGTGCTGGTAAACTATACAGCATTATTCAGTACCAGAAATATTCTGAAGAGACTGGAGGGCGAGAAATAATGAAAATTACAATAGGACATTTATATCCGGATCTTCTGAATCTTTACGGTGACAGAGGTAATATCCAGTGTCTGATGAAGAGATGCCAGTGGCGTGGGATTGAGGCTGAGACCATACCGTTTGAGCTGGATGATAAAATAGATTTCTCGAAGCTTGATATCGTACTTCTGGGTGGCGGTTCGGACAGAGAACAGATGATCGTATGTGAGAAGCTACAGAAAATCCAACCGGATTTTAAGGCTTATGTGGAAGATAACGGCGTTGTCATTGCAATCTGCGGTGGCTATCAGTTACTTGGGAAGTATTACAAAACAGATCAGGGAAACATGAAAGGACTGGACCTGGTAGACTTGTATACAGAGCAGGGCGAAGGCCGTCTGATCCAGAATATCGTTCTGCAGAGTGAGCTGTTTGATATGCCGATCGTTGGATTTGAGAATCATGGAGGAAGAACCTGCATTAATAATAACAAACCACTGGGAAAAGTACTTTACGGTGCAGGAAATGACGGTAAGTCAGGCTATGAAGGCGTAGTATATAAGAATGTGATAGGGACTTATCTGCATGGACCGTTACTTCCGAAGAATCCGCAGCTTGCAGACTGGCTCATTCAACATGCGCTGGAAAGAAAGTATGGAAAAGAAACAGAACTTACACCGTTAGATGACAGTCAGGAAAAAGAAGCAAATGACTATATATACCACAGATTTGTAAGAGGATAATTATGGCGAAATCATGTAATCAAAAAGGAAAAATACTGTATCTGCAGAAAATGCTGTCTGAGACAACCAGCCAAAAGCCTGTCACCATGCAGGAGATTCTGGCAAAATTGGAAGAACAGGGGATTCGAGCTGAGCGAAAGAGTATTTATGATGATATGGAAACCCTGCGTGATTTTGGAATGGATATACATTACAGAAGAGGACGGGAAGGCGGATATTATGAGGAAAAATCCGCTTCAGATAAAACAGAAGCGGATAATACGATAATACATCAGCCGGATGGCGAAACAGGAGAGAAATCTGAAAATGTGCAGGAACAGATTGGAAAAGAATCTGAAGCACCTGCAAAGATCAGTGCTCCGACACCCTCCCAAACAGGAGAGAATTTAAAAGAAATCAGGCTTGTATGTCAGAATTCTACAAAGAAAAAAATCCAGCGTACCTTTGGTTCGGAGATTTTCTGCAAAATAAAGGGGGAGGATAATTTTATTGTAACTGTTGAGGTTGTGGTTGATAAGGCATTTTTTGGATGGTTGACTTCTATGGGAAGAAATGTACATATTCTGAAACCAAAGAAAGCAGCCGTTGCCTATCGGGATTATCTGAAGAACATTGCAAAAGATTATAAGGGAATTGATAAATAAATATGATATCAGAAAGGATCGTATTATGAAAAGAAGAGCAACAGCTATTCTGCTTGGAATAATGGTATCCTCCATGTTCCTGTCTGCCTGCGGGAAGAATGAGGCAAAAGAAGCAGCAAATGAAAGCGCCCAGGTAGAAGAAGAGGGCGTAGGCGAAGTAACTGAGGAAGGTGAAAAAGTAGAGGCAGAAAATAAAAATGCTTCTGATGCCGATGACAGCAGCAAGGCAGGAGACAGTGCAAAATCAGACGAAGACAATAAAGAGACATCAGTGAAGGAGGAAGAAGACGGAGATTCTTCAGGAAAAGATTCAGATGATGAATCAGAGGAAGATGCTGAGGTAACGGAAGCTTCTGCCGGAAAGATAGGTGTGCTTCTTTCTGATGACGATGAGGATGCAAAAATTGACAGCGAAGAGATGACTTCGCAGATTGAAGATGGAGGATATGAGGCAGATGTGAAGAATGCCGGCGGCGATCCTGCGCTTCAGATTTCCCAGATTCAGGAATTTATTGATGAGAAGGTTTCTGCCCTGATCATTGATCCGGTAGATTCCTATGGTCTGACAGATATCCTGAAAACTGCCAAAGAGCAGGAAATACCGGTTATTTCCTATGACAGTCTGATCCGGGATACTGCGGATATCAATTATTATGCAACTTATGATACCAGAGCAATAGGAAAGGATATTGCCAAAGAAATTATCAAAAAAATGGATCTGGATAAAGCCAGAGAGGATAAGAAGTCTTATACAATAGAATTTCTCATGGGATCTCCGGATGACAATGCTGCACTGTTTCTGTGTAATGGAATCCAGGAAGGGCTTCAGGAATATCTGGATGATGGAACACTTGTATGTAAATCCGGAAATACGTCATTTGATGATACAGGAATCATGAGATGGAGCGAGACATCTGCAAAGACAAAACTTGATTCGATTATAAGTGAGTTTTATGCAGAGGAGAAGGCTCCGGATATTATCTGTACTGCATATGACGGATTTGCTTATGCTGCAGAGGAAATTTTAAGTGACAGTGGTCTGGAACCGGGAAGTGATGAATGGCCGATGATCACAGGATATGGCAGTGAGGCACAGGCAGTAAAGGATATTGCAGCAGGTAAAATGTCATTTACCATGTTTATGGACCGTAAGGAACTGGCTAAGGGCGGAGCACAGATGGCCATTGACTATCTGACAGGAGAGAAAGTTGACGTAAAAGATTATTCACAGTATGATAACGGAGTAAAGATTGTGGGAACTTTTACATGTGGAGCACAGATGATCGACAAGGATAATTATCAGATTCTTGTGGATAACGGAACTTATACGGAAGATGAGATCGCTCCTGATCCCACACCGACACCGGAGGTGACACCTGCGCCAGAGGCAACACCTGTGCCGAAAGTGACATTAAAGACAGCCTCAGAGGAAGATTCAAAAGAAGTGACACCAACTCCCGAAACAGAAGATAAATCAGAGGGTGAAACGAGAGAAAATCTGATCTATGATTCCGAAGATAACTCAAAAGTGGAGAAAACATCAGATCAGAAAAAATAAAGAATTCATAGAACAAAAAAAGGATGGATTTTCCCATCCTTTTATAGTTAATCTCTGAAGGTTAAGGAATCATCTGTCATGGAATCAACAATGGCAAGAGATTCAAGACGGATTCCCATATCGCGGATCTCCTGACCGCCATGCTGGAATCCTTTCTCAATAACAATACCGGCTCCTTCAAGAGTTGCCCCTGATTTCTTAACAATATCGATCAGGCCGAGAAGTGCACATCCGTTAGCAAGGAAATCATCAATCAGAAGTACATGATCTTCAGGTCCGAGAAACTTCCTGGAAAGGATCACATCATATACTTTCTTATGAGTGAAAGATTCTACTTTAGTTGTATACATTTCGCCATCCAGATTCACGCTCTGTGCTTTCTTGGCAAAAACTACAGGTACATCAAAGTACTGTGCAGCAATACAGGCGATACCGATACCGGATGCTTCAATTGTAAGGATTTTAGTGATTGGACAGTCGGAGAAGCGGCGTTTGAATTCTTTGCCGATTTCATTGATGAGGGTAATATCCATCTGATGATTTAAGAAACTGTCTACTTTTAAAATATTTCCCGGTTTTACAACTCCATCCTTAAGAATTCGGTCTTTTAAAAGCTTCATAGATTTCTCTCCTTTATATATGTAATTAGTTTGTAGCTGTCGGTAACTATCCGGTACACTGCTTCCCGAAAGTACTGAATAGTTACAGTTACTGTGAATATGCAGAATTCAAAAAAACATCAGGCTGCAAAATGAACAGTAACATTGCTGTTTTGATAATTATAGACTATGATACGCTATAATTCGTCTTCATGCAATTATTTTTGACAAAAAATCTAAAAATAATTATAATAGTCTCAGACTGGTTGGGAAAAACCGCAGGACAATCTGTGTAGATTGCCGTAAATCAGCCGAAGAGGGCTAAATAGTGAAACGGATTGTGAATATCCGTCTTACGGACTGGAGATGGAATATGAAAGAATATGAACTGATATGGGAAATTTTTAATAAATGTCCGCGGAATCAGATGCGTGATGTTTTTGTGGAAGAGCTGGAACTTGAGGATCCGGAAGAATATATCAGAAATAAATTCAAAGGAAAAGAAGTTTCCTATGAAAAAACTGTCCTGGAGGATGGAACCATTATTTTTGATATTACGACTTCACAAATAAAACAGCGTTGCTCCTTTACAGAAATTTGACAAATGTGGTATAATATCATTTACGCTGTACAAAAGTGCTGTAAGCAGGAAAGCCACAGACAGTGTGTGAGGATATAAAGACAGATAAGCGGTAAAGAATCGGATATTCTGAAAGAGAAAGGGGAATGTTATGGCCGAGGAACAAAAGACACATACGCATGTACTGGAGGATGGGACGGTAGTTGAACATTCTCATGGGGAGCATGGGCATCATCACAGTCATGCGCATACAAAGGCAGTGCTGAATCGTATGTCCAGAGCAATCGGACATATGGAATCTATCAAACGTATGATAGAGGACGGAAGAGACTGTGCGGAAGTTCTGATACAGCTTTCAGCAGTGAAATCTGCTATCAATAATACAGGTAAGATTATTCTGCAGGATCATATCGAACACTGTATCGTAGATGCAGTGGAACATGGTGATAAAGAGGCAATTAAAGAACTTGAGGTAGCAATTGACAGATTTGTAAAGTAATATGCGTACTCCAGACTGGCAATAGAGAATATTTTGTTATTGTTCACACATCACTATCCCGCGAGGTGTTTTGGCATGAATATGCCAAAATCCCGAGACATACAAGCCAAAATTCCATTGCCGTAGGCAATCTGGAATGAATTTTGGCTACGTTACTGTGAACGGAGTGAATAGTAACAATATTTTGTCAGTACAGCAGTGCGTAAATATAAAGGAGAAGATTAATTATGGCAAAAGAATGTAACAACACTTCATGCGACAAAGCAAGCTGCGAAGGTTGTTCAAGCAGCAAGAAACAGCAGAGCTTTCAGGCAGAAATGAATGCTCAGTCAAATGTAAAACATGTGATCGGGGTTGTCAGCGGAAAGGGTGGAGTTGGTAAATCCTTCGTAACAGGCTCTCTGGCAAACATGATGGCAGCACAGGGATACAAAGTCGGTATCCTGGATGCGGATATCACAGGACCGTCCATTCCGAAAATGTATGGATTAAAGGGTGCAGCAATGGCAAATGATGAAGGTATCTATCCGATGATCACAAAAAACGGGATCAAGGTAATGTCCATCAACCTTCTGCTTCCTACAGAGGATACTCCTGTAATCTGGAGAGGTCCGGTTCTTGCAAATATGGTAAAACAGTTCTGGACAGATGTTATCTGGGGCGACGTAGACTATCTGTTTGTGGATATGCCTCCTGGAACAGGTGATGTTCCGCTTACAGCATTCCAGTCTCTGCCGATCGAAGGAATCGTGATCGTAACATCACCTCAGGATCTGGTTAAGATGATCGTTAAGAAAGCCTTTAATATGGCTGAGATGATGAAGATACCGGTACTTGGAATCGTAGAGAACTACAGCTATGTGAAATGTCCGGACTGCGGAAAAGAGATCAAAGTCTTCGGTGAGAGCCATATTGATGAGATCGCAGCAGAGCTGAAGGTTCCTGTACTTGGAAAAATGCCGATTGATATGGATTATGCAACCAAGGCAGACGGCGGATTCTTTGCAGCAATCGATAATCAGTATATTACTGATGCACTGGCTGTAATGCCGAAATAAGAAAAAGAAGTTCTCATTCAGTAAGAAACGCGATTATAAAAATTGTTGTTTCAGTACTGAGTGAGGACTTCTTTTATTATATGGAAGTAAACATTTCAATAAAGCGTTCAGCAGCCTGAGAGACAGTAAGACTGTCATGCTGGGCAAGTATAAGCTGACGTCCGGGAAGCGGCTCTTTTAACATGAGCGGTGTCAGCTGATCATTTTCTTTTAACATATAATCAGGAACGCAGGCAATTCCCAGTCCGATCCGTGCCAGATCCAGAAGCAGGTCATTACTGTTTAACTCTACTTCAGGAAGAAGCTTGAGATTATGGGCTGTGAATGCCTCTCGCAGATATTCACTGGTGGTACTTTTGGGGGAAAGCATCAGGATTGGATAGTTCAGAAGCTCCTGCAGTTCGGTCTGAACAGTGTGTACAGGAAAGTAATCCGTATTGGCAACGAATACATCGTGGAATTCTTTTAGCACACGTGTCTGAAAATGACTGCCAAGCCTGGAATTGGGACAGTTGCATACAATAAGATCTGCCTGACCCTTTTCCAGAAGCTCTGCACAGCCGATGGAGGTACTGTTTGTGACTTTGATACGGACATCCGGGTAGGTTTGATGGAATTTCTGAAGATAATCAATGAGAAAATACCGGCAGATCGTATCGCTGGCAGCAATACGCAGCTGGCCTTTCAGCAGATTGTCTCCTGACAGGAGAGATTCTCCCTCGTCCAGAAGCTGGAGAGCCGGTTTTACATGCTGGAGCAGAAGTTCTCCTTCAGGAGTTAACAATACTTTCTTGGTACTGCGGATAAAAAGAGGATGATTCAGCTTTTTTTCCAGAGTCTTGATAGACTGGCTGACTGCTGACTGGGAGATAAAAAGCTGCCGGGAAGCTTCAGAAAAGCTGAGGGTGGTGGCAACATAGTAGAATACTTTGTATAGTTCAAGATTAATATCCATAGAAATAAATCCTTTCATAAAATAATGTGATGATACAAATTGTCGGCAGCAATGGAACTTTAGATTGTATGTCTCGGGATTTTGGCATATTCATTCCCCAATATCTCGTCGACAGTGGAGTGTGAACGGTGATTAATTAATTGTATTAATAAAAAATATAAGATATATTAATTTTACTAATGATATTTCCTATGATACTATAAAAGAAGCAATAGTCAAGCATTTTTAAAACAATGCATACATAAGAAAGGAGTTTCTATGAGTAACGTAAGACGTGTCTATGTAGAAAAGAAACCGGCCTTCGCTGTACAGGCAAAGGAATTAAAACATGAGGTCAGCAGCTATCTGGGAATTAAATCCGTAACAGCAGTACGTGTGCTGATCCGCTATGATGTAGAAAATATTTCTGATGAAGTTTTTGATAAAGCATGCAAAACTGTTTTTGCAGAGCCACCTGTAGATGATTTATATCTGGAGAATTTTGAGGCAGCAGAAGGCTCCCGCATCTTCTCTGTAGAATTTTTACCGGGACAGTTTGACCAGAGAGCAGATTCTGCTGTTCAGTGTGTACAGTTCCTGGATGAGAATGCACAGCCTATCATTCGTTCCGCAACTACTTATGTAATTGAAGGAACTATCACAGATGAAGAATTTGATGCTATCAAGCATCACTGCATCAACCCTGTAGATTCCCGTGAGACAGGTCTGCAGAAACCGGAAACACTGGTAACTGTATTCCCGGAACCGGAAGATGTAAAAATCTTTGACGGATTCAAGGAAATGCCGGAAGCAGAATTAAAGGAACTTTATGCTTCCTTAAATCTTGCCATGACATTCAAGGATTTCCAGCATATCCAGCATTATTTCAAGGAAGAAGAGAAACGTGATCCGTCCATGACAGAGATCCGTGTACTGGATACCTACTGGTCAGATCACTGCCGTCACACAACCTTCTCCACAGAACTGACAGATGTAAAATTTGACGAAGGTGATTACAAGGCACCGATCGTAGATACCTACAACAAATATCTTGCTGACAGAGAAGAACTTTACAAGGGCCGTAAGGACAAATTTGTCTGCCTGATGGATCTGGCTCTGATGGCTATGAAGAAACTGAAAGCAGAAGGAAAGCTTGCTGATCAGGAAGAATCTGATGAGATCAATGCCTGCAGTATTGTAGTTCCTGTAGATGTAGACGGTAAAGAAGAGGAATGGCTGATCAACTTCAAGAACGAGACACATAACCATCCTACTGAGATCGAACCATTCGGTGGTGCAGCTACCTGCCTTGGCGGTGCGATCCGTGACCCGCTTTCAGGACGTACCTATGTATATCAGGCAATGCGTGTAACAGGTGCGGCAGATCCTACTGTTTCTGTAAAAGAAACTCTCAAGGGTAAACTTCCGCAGAAGAAACTGGTAAGAAGCGCAGCTCATGGTTACAGCTCCTATGGAAACCAGATCGGTCTTGCAACAGGTTATGTAAAAGAAGTTTACCATCCTAACTATGTAGCGAAACGTATGGAGATCGGTGCTGTTATGGGTGCTGCTCCCAGACGCGCAGTAATCCGCGAGAATTCTGATCCGGGAGATATCATTATCTTACTTGGAGGACGTACAGGACGTGACGGTATCGGTGGCGCTACCGGTTCTTCCAAGGTTCATACAGAAGCTTCTATCGAAGTATGTGGCGCTGAGGTACAGAAAGGTAATGCTCCTACTGAGCGTAAGATCCAGCGTATGTTCCGCCGTGAAGAAGTCAGCCATATCATCAAGAAATGTAATGACTTTGGTGCAGGCGGTGTTTCCGTTGCTATCGGTGAGCTGGCAGCAGGTCTTAGAGTAGACCTTGACAAGGTTCCGAAGAAATATGCAGGTCTTGACGGAACTGAAATCGCAATCTCCGAATCTCAGGAACGTATGGCTGTAGTAGTTGATCCGAAGGATGTAGATACTTTCCTTGGCTATGCAAATGAAGAGAACCTGGAGGCAATTCCGGTTGCAGTTGTAACAGAGGATCCTCGTCTGGTACTTGTATGGAGAGGAAAAGAAATTGTAAATATTTCCCGTGCATTCCTGGATACTAACGGCGCACATCAGGAGACAACAGTAGAAGTAGAAATCCCGAACAAAGAAGGCAACCTCTTTGAAGAGCGCCCGGATGTAGCTGATGTAAAAGCTAAATGGATGGAAACTCTGGCAGACTTAAATGTATGCTCTCAGAAAGGACTTGTGGAAATGTTCGACGGTTCTATCGGAGCTGGCAGTGTATTTATGCCATACGGTGGTAAATATCAGCTCACAGAGACTCAGTCCATGGTAGCAAAGGTTCCGGTACAGAATGGCAAGACAGATACCGTAACCATGATGAGCTATGGTTTTGACCCGTACTTATCTTCCTGGAGCCCATATCACGGAGCTGCTTATGCAGTAACAGAATCCGTTGCAAGAATCGTGGCTACAGGCGGTGACTATAAGAAAATCCGTTTCACATTCCAGGAATACTTCCGTCGTATGACAGAAGATCCTAAGAGATGGAGCCAGCCTTTCGCAGCACTTCTCGGTGCTTATGCAGCACAGATGGGATTCGGACTTCCATCTATCGGTGGTAAGGACAGTATGTCCGGTACATTCAATGATATTGATGTACCTCCTACACTGGTATCTTTCGCAGTTGACGTTGCGAAAATCCAGGATGTGATCACACCGGAATTAAAGAAAGCAGGAAACAAACTGGTATGGCTTCGTGCACCGAAGGATCAGTATGATCTGCCGGATTATGCAGGAATCATGGATCAGTATGAAAAACTTCATAAAGATATGCAGGACGGCAAAGTTGTTTCTGCTTATGCACTTGACCGCCATGGTATTGCAGCTGCAGTTGCAAAGATGGCATTTGGTAATGGCATGGGCGTAAAGATTGAGCATAACCTTGATCCGAGAGATTTCTTTGCACCTGGATTTGGCGATATTATCCTGGAAGTTCCGGATGGTAAAGTTGGTGAGCTTTCCATCACTTATACAGTGATCGGTGAAGTAACTGCTGACGGTAACTTCTCCTATGGAAATACAGTGATCACTGTAGACGAAGCTGAAAACGCATGGAAAGGTACTCTGGAAAAAGTATTTAAGACAGTTTCTTCTGAGAATGACAAAGAGGCAGCTGACAGAGATGAGAAGCTTTATCGTGCAGACAGCATTTATGTATGCAAGAACAAAGTTGCGAAACCTCGCGTATTTATTCCTGTATTCCCTGGAACAAACTGCGAGTATGACAGTACACGTGCATTTGAGCGTGCTGGTGCAGAGGTGGATGTAAAAGTATTCAAGAACCTGACTGCTGAAGATATCCATGACTCTGTAGAGCTCTTTGAGAAAGCAATCGATCAGGCACAGATCATCATGTTCCCAGGCGGATTCTCCGCAGGTGACGAACCGGATGGTTCCGCGAAATTCTTTGCAACTGCATTCCAGAATGCGAAGATCAAAGAAGCTGTTATGAAGCTGATCAATGAGAGAGACGGTCTGGCACTTGGTATCTGTAACGGATTCCAGGCTCTGATCAAGCTTGGTCTTGTACCTTACGGTGAAATCTGCGGACAGAAAGCAGATTCTCCTACACTGACATTTAATACCATCGGACGCCATATCTCCAAGATGGTTTATACTAAGGTTGTTAGTAATAAATCTCCTTGGCTGCAGAAGGCACAGCTTGGCGGTGTTTACTGTAACCCGGCTTCACATGGTGAGGGACGTTTCGTTGCTAATGAAGAATGGCTGCAGAAGCTGTTTGCAAACGGACAGGTTGCAACTCAGTATGTAACTCCGGATGGACAGCTCAGTGTTGATGAGGAATGGAATGTCAATGGTTCTTATATGAACATTGAAGGTATTACCAGCCCGGATGGACGTATCCTTGGTAAGATGGCACATAGCGAACGTCGCGGGGATGGTGTTGCAATCAACATCTATGGCCAGCAGGATATTAAGATCTTTGAGTCTGGAGTGGAATATTTTAAATAAACTCTTTCCGGGACGGAAGGTTCCCAGAGGAAGGACAGAAAGCGCTGTCCCTCCTCTGGACTCCACCCTTGCGCTTCTTTTAAGGGCAGCGCCGGGATTGTGGTGTGGAGGAGTGTATTAACTTTGCGTATTCGCCTGGTTGGGCAGCGCCCTTTTTTGATGATGAAAATAATAAAAACTATTGCAATTTCGTGGCTTTTTGAATATACTATATGTAACAGAGTTGCCCGAAGCCTTTTTGGCATTGGGGACCAAGCTGAGACTTGTGCTCAGCTTTTTTACGTTAAGGAGTGATTTTATGGATTTGAAAAAGCCATTGACTTTTGATGAGCAATTGGATAAGTTAGCTGCCCATGGGATGATTATCAGAGACAGAGAAAAAGCAAAAGATATTTTGAATTTGTGACATAAACATATTTGCAGCAGTCAAAAGAAGAAGCAACATGTTTGAAAGAAAAATTAAGTCAAAAATGCCGCAGCCTTTGAAAATATTGGCTGCGGCATTTAAAATATATGATATGTTTGATGTAAAAAACATCAGGTTCTCAACCAGACATTTGGGTAAGTCAAGACGATGCTTCTGATATAAGATATGCAACATTAAAATCATCATATACTTGAGAATTTAAATGCATATCTTCATATAACTTGATATAGTCGCCGATTGTTTTGCCAAAAACAGAACTATTACAATTATTGCATGTGTTATCCTCTGCATATATATGAGTGTTTCCATCGTTGTCCTCAACAAATAAGAGAGTAACATCTATTTTATCTTCTGTTAACCAGAAAGAGATATATTTTGAAAGAGCCCCATCAATTTCTGTGGCACCATCCGGAATTTGCTCATCTGATTCCAGCTCATTAATATGTTCCCAAAAAATTTGAGGAGAGAACACAAGTAATTTTAAGTTTTTTTGAGAGTCTTCTGAGTACCATATATGTGCTTCTGTGTTGAGATAGTCGGTTATATTAATATCCGTATCTGCCGGTAACTCATAAGTTTCACCGACGTCGGAAGTCAGTAAAAAGGTTTTTGTATGATTAGAATAAGAAGTGACAATCCCCTTGACAAAATAGTAAGTTGTATCTGACTCACTGTCATAATAAGAGCCGGAACCATCTATATCATAAGATACATGTTGCCCCTCAGGCTCCTTAGGGGCGGAAAGGGTGATTAGATCTGAGGGGGCTTTGCCAAAAGCTTGTCCGGATAGCAATATACTACCGAGTACGATACTGCCTGCGATACATAGAATTTTTACATTATTCATGGTTAAATGGCCTCCTTGTTTAGTTGTTGAATATTATATCAATTAAAGTGTGAAAATTGTAATTTTGACTTATCGAAATATGTTTTAGAAATGAGTAGGATTTCGGTTATTTTTGAATATGATAAAGAATAAAGACACAAGTATTGTTCGGTTTATTAGTCGTGTTCCAATGGTTACTGGAAAATAATTGATGATTACAAATACAACGTAATATTATCAATAGCAAAGCTATAGGATTTCAAAAATGAAGTCTTATAGCTATTTTTGTGTAGCAGTAAAAATTGTGAAGGGTATGTTTGGGAAAAATATTTTTGATTACTTGATTTGAATCAAGCGGTGAAATTGCTATTTGTCAGACAATAAGATATAATTAGAGAAAATCTTGTTTGCAAAAGAACAGGATAAACAGTAACTTTAAGCAAGATGGTTTTGTCTGGTGATTTTGAGAGTGTAAAAAGGAAAAAGTATGAGTGATGAAAGAAAAAGGGAAAATGAAGAGGAAAAACTGAAAGATTTTTTTCATAATGTGATAGGAATAAAATCGGAAGCTGTGCTGGAGGTGTTGGCGGAGAACTCGGAAATCTGTAAGTTGAAAGCAAAAACTTTGCTGATGAAAGAGAACGAGAAGGTAAAGCTTTGGTAGGGATCATGAATTTGGACAAGCAGATAACCTCTTTCCTGACAGTGGAGTTGATAACGGATTGTGAAATTGTAAGGATATCAGCGGATGTTCTTCGAAAGCTGGCTATGGAGAATATAGAAATTGCTCTGGTCTGTAATCGAATGCAGAGTGTGGCATCTATGAGGGAATATGAATACAGAAAAATGATTCTTACCTGTAATCCGGTACAGAGATATGAATATTTCCTGGAAACCTATCCGGGGCTGGAAAAATATGATGGGGCTTGACAGAGCTGGAAAGTAACCTGGGCCAAGACAAAAGGTGCATCTGGTTATGAAGTATACAAACTGACTGGAAAGACATGGAAAAAAGTCAGTGACACAAGATCCACTTCTTTTACAGATAAGGGATTAAAAAAGAATACTACTTATCAGTATAAAATCCGCGCATATCAGACAGTGAAAGGAAAGAAAGTTTACAGTGCGTTCTCATCTGTGAAAAAAATTAAAAGATAAGGAGCTAAGAGGAAGAAAAAGTTCTCAGCGATTTTGACAGGTGTTTTTTGATACTGTTTTGTATGGTAATGTCAGTAACTGTAAATGCTGCGCAAAAAATACCTGGAAGAGTAAAAATGGTAAGTGCGTATTCTGGATCCGGATTGCGAATATCCGCTTGACTCAGGTTCATGTTACATGGGACAAAACGACAAATTATTCTCAGATGGATTATCCAAGTCAAAATGAATATAGCAGAGGATGACCTGTAATGGATGCAAAAGTGCAAATCCCAAAGAACCGGATGTGGATGATGGAATTTAATGAATATTACGTTTTCAAAGCAGTAGGATGAAAGGAATATGACCTTTCTCCTGCTGTTTTTCTTTCTGAATAAATCCAGGAGATATAGAATTTGATGTGGTAAAGCGATAAAAATATAGTTTTAAACTATAACTGGTGCTAGATATTATGAATTGGCATATTTGGAAGTGTAGTGGTATAGTATGTTCATGCTCAACGGAGCGGGGAATAAGAGAGAGGGAGAATGAGATGTCTGGGATTGTGATTGAGAAGGTCCGGAAGTCTTTTGACACGAAAGATGGCGTGGTCGAGGCTTTGAAGGATGTGAACCTGAATATCGATTCCGGTGATATATATGGGATTATCGGTATGTCGGGGGCAGGTAAGAGTACATTGGTACGATGTATGAATTTTCTGGAGGTTCCCACAGAGGGACAGGTTCTGATAGATGGGAAGGCTCTTGGAGATTTGACAGAGAAGGAATTGAGAAAACAGAGGGAAGAGATTGGTATGATCTTCCAGCATTTCAATCTGCTGATGCAGAAGTCAGTGATCGATAATGTCTGTTTTCCACTTTATATAAAAGGAAAGAAGAAGGCAGAGGCCAGAAAGAGGGCAGCAGAGCTTTTGGAGATCGTTGGTCTGGGGGACAGGCAGAATGCTTATCCTGCACAGCTCTCCGGTGGTCAGAAGCAGAGGGTTGCCATTGCAAGAGCACTTGCATCGGATCCGAAGATTTTACTTTGTGATGAGGCTACCAGTGCACTGGATCCGCAGACTACTTCTTCCATTCTGGAATTGCTGAAAAAGATTAATAAGCAGTTTGGAATCACCATAGTGATCATTACTCATCAGATGTCGGTTGTGCGTGAAATTTGTACACATGTGGCGATCATGTATGAGGGTGAAGTGGTTGAGAAAGGACTGGTTGCAGATATTTTTGCAAATCCTCAGTCAGAGGTTGCCAAAGAACTGATCCGAAAGGATACAGGCTCCGATATCGGCGCAGACAGCAGACCGGATGCCGGCAGAGAAAAGGGACAGGCAGAGATTAAAAGCGGTGAGAAGATACGAATCGTATTCTCCGAGAATTCAGCTTTTGAGCCTGTGATCGCAAATCTGATCCTTACCTTCGGAGAACCGGTAAATATCCTGAAGGCAGATACTAAGAATGTAGGTGGTGTAGCCAAGGGAGAGATGATACTGGAGTTTATGGAGGGCAGTACCAGGACAGAAATGATGAAGCAGTATCTGAAAGAAAAAGGTTTAGCAATCGGGGAGGTGACAGAATATGTGGGATCATGAAACAATAATGATGATTGTTCAGGGTGTGGGAGAAACACTTTACATGACAGTTCTTTCCACAGTTCTGGGATACCTGTTCGGACTTCCCATGGGAGTGCTGCTGGCAGTGTCTGATAAAGAGGGACTGAAACCAAATGCAGTGTTGTATAAGATACTGGATGCCATTGCAAATATTGTGAGAAGTATTCCGTTTCTGATCTTACTGATCCTGTTGATTCCTTTTACCAGAGCAGTGGTGGGAAAGAGCTATGGATCTACAGCAACGGTAGTGCCACTGGTAGTGGCAGCCATTCCTTTTATCGCACGAATGGTGGAATCTTCTATTAAAGAGGTGGATGCAGGTGTGATCGAGGCAGCCAGAGCTATGGGTGCTAGTAATATAAGAATCATCGTGAAGGTTCTTCTGGTAGAAGCAAGAACTTCACTGATCACAGGAGCGACTATTGCGATTGGAACGATTCTTGGCTATTCGGCCATGTCCGGTGCAGTAGGAGGAGGCGGACTTGGTGATATCGCCATCCGCTATGGATATTACAGATATCAGTCAGATATCATGATCGTCACAGTTATCCTGCTGGTGGTGCTGGTACAGATTTTCCAGTCAGTGGGAATGATGATCGCAAATAAGATTGACAGAAGAAAGTAGTTTTAAGAAATCGTTGATTATAAAATGGTTATGAAAAAAGTTAAAATATAAAATTCAGGAGGACAATTATTATGAAAAAATTAGTGGCAGCAGTTTTAACAGGAGTATTAGTAGCAGGAACTTTAAGCACAGGAGTTTACGCAAAGGATGATGACAAGACAATCACAGTTGCAGCGTCTGCAACACCCCACGCAGAAATCCTTGAAGAAGCAAAGCCAATTCTTGAGAAAGAAGGATATGACCTTGAAGTTACCGTATTTGATGACTATGTAAGACCAAACGAGGTAGTTGAGAGCGGAGAATTCGATGCGAACTACTTCCAGCATATCCCATATCTGGATCAGTTTAATGAAGAGAAAGGTACACACCTTGTAAATGCAGGTGGTATTCATTATGAGCCATTCGGAATTTATCCGGGAACAAAAGACAGCCTGGATGACCTGGAAGATGGAGATTCTATCGCAGTACCAAATGATACAACAAATGAAGCAAGAGCACTTCTTCTTCTCCAGGACAACGGAATCATCACACTGAAAGATGGCGCCGGATTAAATGCAACAGTTAAGGATATCGAAGAGAATCCTCATAATGTAGAAATCGTAGAACTGGAAGCTGCACAGGTTGCACGTGTAACAGGCGAGACAGCTTACGTAGTATTAAACGGAAACTATGCTCTGGAAGCAGGCTTCTCAGTTGGAAAAGATGCACTTGCATATGAGAAATCTGATTCTGAAGCAGCAAAGACATATGTAAACGTAATCGCAGTAAAAGAAGGCAATGAAGACAGCGAAAAGATTCAGGCACTTGTAGATGTACTGAAATCTGATGAGATTAAAGATTTTATCAATGAGAAATATGATGGTGCAGTAATTCCTTTTGAAGAAAGCTCAGATGCAGAAGAAGCAGATACAGAAGATGTAGATGATGCAGACAGCAAAGATGCAGAAAATGCAGATACAGCTGACACAGCAGAAGAAAATGCAGATACAGCTGACACAGCAGAAGACGCTGAATAAGTAAAGATAACAGGAGATTCCTTTTTCAGGTAAAACTGGGAAGGGAATCTTTTTTGTGCAAAAACATATAGGATTTCCATGAGTTTTCTGATACAATCTATAGTAATTCTATAAAAAACGACAGACAATCCGATTTATCGGGAAACTGATATAAAATTATCATGGCGATGCGAAAAAATGTGACCAATTTTTGATTGTCGGCGGTCGGTTATACCAAAGCAGGAGAGATTGTATGAAAGAGAACAAGATATGGAACGATTATTTGCCAGAAGACATGCAAGAACACTGGACTGTATATGAATGTCTGAAGGAAAGTGAAGATTCATCCACTTTCCTGGTGAAAGAGACAGTTACCGGAATCCTGTGCGTGCTTAAATGGGGGCGTAACAGGCAGGCAGAGTTTCTGCGCAATGAAATGGAAATCATGGAAAAAATGGCGGACAGGAAATTGTCCGGGATTCCAAAGACATACAGGATATTTGAAGAAAATGGCGAAGTGTATCTGGTAAGGGAATATATAGAGGGAATGTCTCTGGCTCAGATGGTTTTGCAAAAAGGTGGCATATCAGAAGCGGAAATCTGCAGGATCAGCAGGAAGATATGCCAGACAGCAGAGCAGTTTCAGAATCCGGATGAGCCTATGATACACCGGGATATAAAACCGGAGAATATAGTGGTCACACCTGGTGGTGAGGTGGTATTCATTGATTTCGGTACTATGCGCAGTTATAAAAAAGATGGGTCGCGTGATACTTTTGTGGTGGGTACCAGAGGAACTGCGGCGCCAGAGCAGTATGGCTATACACAGACAGACCAGCGTACAGATGTGTATGCAATCGGGCAGACAATGCTGTATATGGTTTCAGAGAGCTATGAAAAGAATCAGCTTTCTGAGTGTGCAGTGAGCCGGAGAATGAAAAAGATAATAGAGAAGGCCTGCTCTTTTGAGCCTGATAAAAGATATGGAGATGCTGCGCAATTAAGGAGAGCAGTTGAGAAATGTCAGGCGAACAATAGAAAAAAGGTTTATAAAAAAGCAGGCGCAGTCTTTGGACTGATTGCAGCAGGTTATATACTGGCAATTTTTTCCCCGGATGGCACAGTGATTGAAAACAAAAGGATTGAAACGGCAGAACAGAGTGCGGCAGAAGAACAGATACAGGCAGAGATAACCTTCAGAGAAGAACTGATAGAAGAAGCCGTGCGCAAGGAACTGGGGCTTTCAAAGACAGACAAAATAACTGCCTCTATGCTGGAGGATGTAAGGAAACTCCGCATTGTCGGAAAAGAAATTCTTGATGATGAGGACACATTCTGGGGTGAAGGCCACCATGTGGATGGAAAGGACAGCAGCTTCGGATCTGTGCGCGGAAATATTACAGATCTTTCGGATCTGGCACAAATGGTAAATCTGGAGGAACTTGCGCTGTGTAACCAGAAAATCGAAGATATTTCCGGGTTAAAAGAGTTGCCTTTGAAAAAACTTTATCTGAGCAAGAATATGATCACAGATTTCTCTGTGCTTTTGAATCTGATAGATCTGGATACCCTCTGTATTATGGAGAATCCGGCAGAGAATCTGTCAGTGATTGGAGAATGCACAGGCATTTTAAGATTAAATATACAGGGGATGAATCTGACAGATATAGACTTTCTGAAAAATCTGAGCCTGGATTACCTGGATATGAGTAATGTGGAAGTAGAAAACAATATATTTGAGCCATTGGCAGAGATGAAGAAACTGGATACTCTGTGCATGTGTGATGTAAATGAGGCGGCTGCCGAAACTCTTTCGCAGATGAGTACCTTAAAGGCGCTGTTCATGTGGGGGGATAGTACCATACTGGAGAATCTGAAACCATTGAAAGGGATGACACAGCTGGAGACACTTGCATTCACAACACAGATTTCCTCGTTGGAAGGAATCGAACAGTTTCCTTCATTAAATTTCCTGTCAGTGAGTTTCAGCCTGGTGAAAGATCTGTCTCCTGTCACAGGAGCAAAGAATCTGCAGGTAATAGATATTTCCAATGCAGATATTGAAAATTTTGAACCGCTGTTTGGACATTCGGGACTAACAGAGGTACACTGTACAGAGGGACAAAAAGAAAAAATCATGAAGATAGATTCTTCCCCTGATTTTGAAATTTATACATAAAAAGGGACAAAATTGTCCCGCTCTAAAATGGGCAGATATGGTACACTTAACAGTATCATATCTGCTTTTAAATTATGGATCAGTCATCAGATAACGGATAGTGGTAAAGATCAAAAAAAACAACCTCGGGTTTTGACAGAAGGGAGATATGAACAGGAAAGAGGTGTGAGAAGAAATGAAAGAAACAGAAGAAATCATGGGAATGATAAAAGAGGAAGGCGCCGCATATTTTGCAAGGGAACGAGGAAACAAGGTAGAGGTAGGGCTTTATCTTGAGCATATAATCGAAGAACGTGGAATGAAAAAGAAAGACATTGTGCGAAAGCTGAATCTGGAAGAATCCTATGCACGAAAACTGTTTGGCGGTCAGCGAATCCCCACAAGGAAAATACTACTGCAGTGTGCGTTTCTCCTTTCTCTTGATCTGTCGGATACACAAAGGCTTCTGGATATCGGTCAGAAGCCGAGACTTTATCCGCGCGTACGTTACGATGCAGCAATTATTTATGGACTGGAAGAGAAGATGACACTAGAAGAGATGAACAGCTTCCTGGATGAAATAGGGGAAGAGATTTTACTGTAAAATATTTTTGAAAGATATCCCTGAAGGGATTCTGAACGCTGTCAAAAATGAAGATGGCAGTGTATAAAATTACAGAGGTACTAAAAAAATCATTCTCGCAAATTGTGCAAGCTGCGATTACATCTTGCAGGGTGCTTTTTTTAATACACTCAAATCCAGAAAAAGGAGGGTTTTACGTATGAAGAAAAAACAAGTCGCATTATTGTTGGCAGCACTTATGTGCATAACACCTATGGCAGAAAGCGCAGCTGTTATGGGCGCAGAATTTTCTTCGGGGGAAGAAACTGTAGAGATGCAGGGCACGGAGGAAGAAGCCGAAGCAGAGGATACGGCAGAAATCTGGACATCCGGGGAAGAAGTATCAGATTTTGATACGGACGAAGCGCCGGAAGTGGACGGATTTACATCAGAAGAATCAGAGGCATCGACAGACGCAGCAGGTGCTAAACAGGTAAAAGGATCTTTTGAAGTGGCATATATAACAGAGGAACAGTACAATAATGCCCTGCAGAATGAAGAACGTCCGGAAGTGGACATGAAAACAGTAGAAGACACTACTTTTTCAAATGCGTTAAACAGTATCGAAGGAGAAAATACAGGATACTGTTTTGTAAGCGTCCAGGATCTGGAAGATGCAGCAGACTTTGTGGCTCCTGAAGGAATGACAGTACTGGTAGAGAATGCAAGAGTCAGAAGTATTACACCGAACGGAAACATCGCATTCTGGGGTATGGTAGATCCGCCAGAGACGATTGAAATCAAAGAAGGAAAAGGAACGACAACTTTCTTCTGTCAGGATATGAGAAGCGTATTAAAAGGAACTGGTTCCGATGATAAAGTGATCTTTTGTGGGCAGAATAATGCGATAGGTGGTATTTCCGGAGTGGAAAATATATATCTGAGAAATAACAGCCATGATCTGCAGGTATTTGGTGCCAGTGAATTTTTTAATATTTACAATGAAACGGATAATATCAAAAACAATCCACAGGATGAAAATGCTTTTTTTATACACATTGTAAACAGTAAGACTGCTCCGGTATTCCATAAAACATTTGACTGGGGTACTGGCGAGTTTGAAAATGAAAATGGAGATAAGTGGAGCAGTCCTTACGGAATTGGAATTATATATAATACATCAGATGAAAAAAATGAATGGGAAGATATTCCTGTTCCAGCAGGTACACAGGCAGTGAAATATGATATGCCTGACGAAGATATTGTGGAAATGCTTTCCAGAATTTGGGTCTATTCAGAAGATGGTACGACTCAGGACATGGATGGAAGAATCTGGAATCCGGATGAAGATAATGCAGTTGATCTTCAGGAATTCCAGGATTGTGAGGGAATGTCAGCACAGGAGATTTTCGAGGCATACGGAAGGGCAGAATTCCCTGATGGAGGATGTGTGTGGATTAACGTCGCACCGACAGCACAGGCGGAAAGATATATAAATGCATATCAGAAGAAGAACAATGCCAGTGGCTATTATCTGATGAATATGAAAGCTAACACCAAGATCAGTGGAACGCTTACTGTTCCAAGTGCTGCGAAAGCACTGAAGATAGAGGGACAGAATAATTATGACGAAAGCACAGATACAGATCATTTTGTTCCGACCTCAATTTCTTCTGTAAATGTTCCGGCAGGAAAGAAACTGTCACTGTCCAGGATTCTTGTAAAGGCGAATACTTTAACCTTTACAGGCTCTGGAGAAGTGGAACTTATGAATGCCAGATTAGATGCAAATGTAACAGCAGATAAAATTAAGATTGCGGATGCTGTAGTGAAGAGCCTGAACTGTAAAGAACTGACATCAGAAGAGGGTGTATGTCTGGTTGTATCTGAATATCTGAATTTTGAGAAAGCAGTGATTAATCCGGAAATAACCATTTATGGACAGCCGGGAGCTTATCTGAAATTTGGTGAAATTGACAGTGCAGAATACTCTCAGACAGCAATTCCGCAGATTTATCTTGGAACAAACGGAAAACAGACAGCGCAGCTGTATATAGGTGGAGCATTGAAACTTGGTACATATGAAACGGAAGGTGAGACATATTCAAGAAATCTGATCGTTCGACAGTTTGATACAAAAGAAGCGCAGGCAGCAGGCGTTCCTGTATCGAAAGACTGTTTTGATCCAACATATAGGTATGCATGGGATGAGACAGAGGATAATGACTGGTTTTACTTTACAAAAATATACAAGAATGAAGAAATAAATCTTGTTACGGTCAATGCTAGTCTGGATGAAGAATATTCTACAAACAGACTTCTGGCGCAGTTTAGATTTGATGTAAATGGTGAGAAAAAATATGGAGTAGTACTTCCTCGATACATTCATCTGGATGAATTCGAAGGTTTAACAGCCGGAATTGATGGAAATAAACATCGTTTATTTTATGTAGACTGGTGGACAAATGAAGAGAAAATAAAAGCTGTTGAGATTCCTGCATACTATGAGTTCTCAGGTCAATCTCTGAACAGCATCGCATCTGCACAAATTTCTACAATCAAGACTCAACTTTATACAGGTAAGGCGCTTAAACCGTCAGTAACAGTAACCTTAAACGGCAAGAAACTGAAAGCCGGAACAGACTACACCGTTTCCTATGCAAATAACACAAAAGCCGGCTCCACAGCATCTGTGATCATTACAGGTAAAGGCAATTATGTTGGCACAGCGATTCAGAATTTCGAAATTGCGGCGATTCCGGCAAAAGGAAAGGTATACACATCCGGAAACCTGAAATACAAGGTAACTAAATCCGCATACAAGAATGGAACAGTAAGCGTTTATGCTCCGGCAGAGAAAACTCTTACAAGTGCATCTGTTCCTGCAACAGTAAAAATTAATGGTTATACATTTAATGTAACAGCAATTGGTGATAAAGCATTTAATGGCTGCACAAAACTGAAAAAAGTCACGATAGGATCCAAAGTAACCACAATTGGAAAACAGGCGTTTAACGGATGTAAAGCGCTGACTTCCATTACAGTTAATTCTAAAGTGCTCAAAACAGTAGGAGCATCTGCATTAAAGGGAATTTCTGCTAAGGCAGTAATCAAAGTTCCGGCAGCAAAATTAAGTGCATACCAGAAGCTTTTCAAGGGCAAAGGACAGAAAAATTCTGTAAAGATTACAAAATAAGAAATAGAAACAAAGATTATATAGCTAAAACCATACAGTTAAAATTATATAGAGGCAGAATCAGTAAAAATTTCTGCTACACATAAAAAGATAGTTCTTGAAGAAGAAGCCCGGAATTAGTGTACCGACAAGATTGTTTCAAGAATCAACTTGTCGGTACATCAGAGTTGTTGTCATGAGCAATTCTGTTTCCGGGTTTCATTTACCTGTATTTCTTTGGAAAATTCAGGTGATAAGATGGATTTAAAATGTATGAACAATTAGAAAAATAAAAAAAATTAAAAAAGTTTCAAAAAAGGTGTTGACATCCGACAAAATCCATTATATAATAGCAAAGCAAGTTACGGAGCGGACAACAAATAAACCACCTGTAACAAGCACAATATGGAATCTTAGCTCAGCTGGGAGAGCATCTGCCTTACAAGCAGAGGGTCAT